>CAZHLB010000554.1:0-5002 GCA_964533005.1 uncultured Saprospiraceae bacterium | reverse complement strand
GCTAAAAAAGTGTCAACTACTTTTTTGCTGCCGTGAAACATCCCAATTTTTTCTCTCGAAAAGGCTGTTTTCCACCTGTCAGCTTTTGCCGCATCTTTCGAGAAAACGATGAGTCAAGACACACTCCAACCCAACTTCGACGCTCGCTGGAAAGACCTCATTCTGGCGCTCCACCGTTTTTTCATACTGCGATTTTTCCCGGCGCTTTACGAACGGATTGATTGGAGAAAGGGCGTTCGCTCCTTGGACAAAGAGCTGCAAAAGCTGCTCGCCGATTGGGTCAAAAAAGGCTATCGCACTGCCGACTTGTTACTGGAGTACACGCTGAAAACCGGCGAAAGGCAACTCGTCCTCATCCACATTGAAATCCAGCACATCTTCGATTTGCTACTTCCCAAGCGGATGTTCATCTCGTTTTACCGCATTATTGACCGCCATCCCGACATTCCGCTCACGGCAATTGCTTTGTACACGGGGGAAGACGTGCCCGCCAAATTTGACAGCTACGTTTATGAATTTGAAGGCGTCAAAGCGGTGTACAAGTTCAACACATTCCAGGTGCGGGAGCAAAAAGAGGAGGTATTGCTCGCCTCGGACAATCCTTTTGACCTTGCTTTGCTGGCAGGTTTTTATGCCATCAAAGCGAAAGGCGACGTAGAGCGAGCTTTGATTTTTAAGAAAAAACTGGCGAGGTTATGCTTTGAGCGAGGCTACGACAGGGAAACAATTGGGCACTTGATTACTTTTGTATCGTTTCTGATTGCAGTGCCGGAAGAAAAAAACCGGGAGTATGAAGAAACCATTTACGAGTACATAAAAGATGAAGTCATGCAAAAATCGCTGATTGAAGAAGCTCCCTCTCTCGCCAATATTCTCTGGGCTTTATATAATAAGGAAGGAAAAACGCTGGAAGAATGGACCAGAGATAGAGACAAGGAAAGAGACAAGGAAAGAGACAAGGAAAAAATGCTCTACCTGCATTTTGTGCATGAGCTAAAGCCTGAAGCTATTGCCAAAATGTACAAGGTTGACATCGAGTACGTGAAATCCATCATCAAAGAAGCCAAAAAACAAGGCTGGCAACCATCTCAATCTGCCAACGGTGAAACCGCCGTCAATTAATTTCCCTTCGCATCTTTGCCGCCCACCTGGTATTTGTTAATTGCTGATTGTTACTTGCCGTGCCGCTCACGGGTCAGCAATCACCAATTAACAATCAGCAATCACCAATTCTAAAAATGAACAACCTGCTGCAAGGCAAAACCGGCGTCATTTTCGGCGCCATGGACAATCAATCCATCGCCTGGAAAGTGGCCGAAGCCTGCGCCGCTCAAGGCGCCCGCCTCGTGCTCACCAACGCTCCCGTCGCCATGCGCTTCGGCACTATCAAGGAACTTTCAGAAAAGCTGGACGCTCCCGTTTTTCCTGCCGACGCTACCTCGTTGGAGGACTTGGAGAGCCTGTTCAAAAATGCCACCGACCATTTTGGCGGCGGCATTGACTTCGTGTTGCACTCCATCGGCATGTCCATCAACGTGCGCAAAAAGAAGGAGTACACCGACCTGAACTACGAGTGGATGAAGCAAACTTTCGACATCAGCGCCATCTCGTTTCACAAAGTCATGCAAACGCTTTTGAAACAAGATGCCATGAATGAGTGGGGCAGCATCACTGCGCTGACCTACATCGCTGCGCAACGAGTTTTTCCTGATTATTCAGAAATGGCGGAATCGAAGGCGCTGCTGGAAAGTTTCGCCCGCAGCTTCGGCTACCATTTTGGCACGAAGAAAAAAGTGCGGGTGAACACGGTCAGCCAGTCGCCTACGGTGACGACGGCGGGCAGCGGGGTGAAAGGTTTCCAGGAGTTTTTTGAGTACGCCGACAAAATGTCGCCGCTCGGAAATGCTTCCGCTGAGGCTTGCGCCAACTATTGCGTCTTCCTGTTTTCCGACTTGTCGAAGATGGTGACGATGCAGAATTTGTATCACGACGGCGGGTTTTCCTCGATGGGGATGAACCCGGCGGTGCTGGGGCTTTAAAATTTCCGGCAGGAAAACAGGAAGAGAGCGGGGTGTTGGTTTTTTTTTTTTCCCCCATTACAAAACCAAAAACCAACACGCCGCTGAATATGCGCTTCGCCATCTTTAGATTTTACCGGATTTGAGCTTTTACCCGGGCTTTTTTACCTTGCAGAAAAAAAACATGACAACCGTCACAGAATACAAGCATATCGAGCTGGACAAAAACTCCAAGCCCGTCATTGCAGGCACTCGCTTCAAAGTGCATTTGCTCATCTGCACGAAACGGGTGAATAATTTAGATGCTGAAGAGCTTCAAAAATGTTACCCCGATTTGACTCTTGCACAAATTTATGCAGCGCTTACCTACTACTACGACCATCAGGAAGAGATTGAGAATATCATTGAAACAGAATCTAAAATGATGGATGAGCTAAGAAGGAAGCAAGGTCCCACTCCATTTGAACTTCGCTTAAAATCAATGAAAAGGTAATGGCACTGAAGCTTTACATGGATGTTCAAGTGCCTATGCCTATCGTAAAAGGACTGCGAAAGAAAGGCATTGACGTTTTGAGGGCACAAGAAGATGGACATGCACGCTTGCCTGACTTGATTTTACTGGAAAGAGCCACAGAATTGGGCAGGGTTGTTTTTTCCATGGATAGAGATTTTGTGAATGAGGCAAGAAAAAAGCAACAACACAGCCTCGAATTTTCCGGCGTGATTTATTGCGACATGAATCATTTAACGCTTGGCGCTTGCATCGAAAACTTGTGGGTCATTGCTGACTTGTGCGAGCCTGATGAACTCTACAATAAAATTCAATTCATCCCAATCTAGCTTATCCTTCCCCACTCCCTCGCCTTCTTTCCATCCTTTTCCAAGTGCATTTTCAATCGTTCATTCAGCGGGTGCGCCAGTTCCGGGTCTTTTTCAAGTATCCGAATTGCCAGTTCCCGTGCCGTCTGCAAAATCCTTCCGTCGAGCGCCAGGTCGGCGATTCGCAGGTTGAGCAAGCCGCTTTGCTGGGTGCCTTCGATGTTGCCGGGACCGCGCAGGCGCAGGTCGGTTTCGGCGATTTCAAAACCATTGTTCGTGCGAACCATCGTTTGAATGCGCTCCCTCGCCTCCGTGCTCACCTTGAAATCAGTCATCAAAATGCAGTAGCTCTGCTCCGCTCCACGCCCGACTCTGCCTCGTAATTGGTGCAGTTGCGACAAGCCGAATCGCTCCGTGTTTTCAATCACCATCACCGAGGCATTGGGCACGTCCACGCCGACTTCGATGACCGTCGTGGCGACCATGATTTGCGTCTCACCTTTCACAAAACGTTGCATTTCAAAGTCTTTGTCGGCAGGTTTCATCCTGCCGTGAACGATGCTGAGTTGGTATTCCGGCGGCGGAAATTCACGGCTCAAAGCTTCGTGACCTTCCATCAAATTTTTCAAATCCAGCTTTTCACTCTCCTCGATGAGCGGGTACACGACGTAAATCTGCCGCCCCTTCGCAATCTCCTCCCGCATAAATCCAATGACCCGCATCCGGTGATTTTCAGTCCGATGAACAGTCGTGATGGGTTTCCTGCCGGGCGGCAATTCGTCAATCACCGACACGTCAAGGTCGCCATAGAGTGTCATGGCGAGGGTGCGGGGAATGGGCGTTGCGGTCATCACGAGGACGTGCGGCGGGTGAGGTTTGCTCTTTTTCCAAAGGGCAGCCCGCTGCGCCACGCCGAAACGGTGCTGCTCGTCGGTGACTGCCAAGCCGAGGTTTTGGAACTCGACCCAGTCTTCGATGAGGGCGTGCGTACCAATCAAAATGTGGGTTTTGCCTTCCCGCAGGTCGGCGAGAATTTTCTCCCGCTTCTTGCCGGTGATGTTGCCGGTGAGAAAAGCTACCTGCACGTCCATGCCTTCCAGTAGTTGGCTGATGCCGAGAAAATGCTGCTGCGCAAGGATTTCGGTGGGCGCCATGAGGCAAGTTTGAAAACCATTGTCGAGGGCGAGCAACATGCAGAGCAAGGCAACGACAGTTTTTCCGCTGCCCACGTCGCCCTGCACCAGGCGGTTCATTTGGACGCCAACGGCGAGGTCTTGCCGGATTTCTTTGATGACCCGCTTTTGAGCGCCGGTCAATTCAAACGGCAGTTTTTCCTTGTAAAACCTGTTGAAAAATTCACCCACCTTGCTGAAAACGTAGCCTCTGACACTCGCCTTGCGCCACCGCTTGCCTTGCAACAGACGCATTTGCAGGAAAAAAAGCTCCTCGAATTTCAGCCGGTTGCGGGCGGCGTCGAGTTCGGCTTGTGATTTTGGAAAATGAATGCCCCGCAAGGCGTCGTGGCGTGGCAGGAGCTTCATTTTTTGAAGCATGTAGTCGGGCAGGTTTTCCGGCAATTCCTGCGGAGTGATTTTTTCAAAAAGCGCCTCGGTCAGTTTGCGCCTGCCTTTGGCGTCCAAGCCTTTGCTGTTCAGTTTGTCAGTGCTGGAATAGACGGGGGCGAAGGTTAATTCTGCCTCCCGATTTTCCTCGGAAACCAGCTCCATTTCCGGGTGGGTGATGCTCAAAAAATTGCCGTAGGCGTTGACTTTTCCGAAGACGACATACTCGGCGTTGACTTTCAATTGGCGCTCCAACCAGTAAATTCCTTGAAACCAAACCAGGTCAATCACGCCCGTTTCGTCTCGCAGGCGAGCTACCAGGCGGCGCTTGCCGCCTTCTCCAAGCAGTTCGGCTTTCCGCAAAATGCCTTTGAGTTGCACTTCGCCGCTCTGGTCGGTCAGGTCGCCGATGCGGTGGAATTTGGTTTTGTCCACATAGCGGTAGGGAAATGCATAAAGCAAGTCGGCGAAGGTGTGGATGCCGAGTTCCGTTTTCAGCAAGGCAGCTTTGACGGCGCCGACGCCACGGAGGTATTCGATGGAGGTGTCGAGGATGGAAGACATTGAAAACCTTTGGAGAGAGGTGGGGTTTTTTTTTTGTTT
>CAZHLB010000553.1:0-5003 GCA_964533005.1 uncultured Saprospiraceae bacterium | reverse complement strand
GTCGTGAACGGCACGGTTTACAGCCAGACCAACCCTTCCGGCATCGAAATCATCGAAGGCGGCAGCGCCACCGGCTGCGATTCGGTGGTTTTTGTCAACCTGACTTTCGTGGCGAGCATCGAAGCGGCGGTGAAAACGACCTCGCCAATTTGCCTCGGCGACGTGAATGGCTCGATTGAAATCACGGAAATCATGGGCGGTCAGCCGCCCTACGTCGTTGCGCTCGATGGCAGCAACTCGACGCAGGTGACGACTTTGCCATTGATTTTCAACGACTTGGACGCCGGGACGCACCAACTTACTTTTCAAGATGCTCTCGGAACGCTGAGTGTGCAAGAGGTGGAAATTCCCGCCCCGCAGGTGCTGTTGCTCGATTTGGGCGACGACCAAACCATCCAGCTTGGCGAAAGCGTGAGCCTATTGGCGCAAGCGAGTTTCCCTGTTTCGACCTGGCAATGGTCGCCCGCCGACTTTCTCAGTTGCACGGATTGCGCCTCGCCGACCGCCGAGCAGCCGACCGGTGACGTGACCTACCTCGTGACCGCCACCGACGCCAACGGCTGCACAGTGGAGGACGAGATAAAGGTGTTCGTGAAAAAAATCAGGGAGGTTTTTGTGCCGAATGCGTTCAGCCCGAACGGCGATGGGTTCAACGACGTGCTGACTGTTTTTGCCGGGCAGCAAGTAGCTAACGTGAAGATTTTCAAGGTTTTCAATCGTTGGGGAGCAGTGATGTTCGAGTTGGAAAACTACTCGCCGAACCAGGTAACCTTGGGTTGGGACGGCACTTTTAAAGGCAAGAAAATGGACGTTGGAGTTTATGTTTGGTTTGCAGAGGTTGAGTTTTTGGATGGAGAAGTGGAGGTGTTCGAGGGCGGGGTGACGCTAGTGCGGTGAAACAAAAAAAGGGAGGCGATTCCGCCTCCCTTTTTTGTTTGAGAACTTTAGGGTTTCATTGGCTGATTACCATTTTCAAACTGCCAATTCCCTCCCTCGCCACCAGTCGCAGGCAATACATGCCACTTGGCAACCCCGTCAAATCGAGCGGCAGGGAAAACATTTTTTCCGAAGGCTGGATGGTCATTTTTTTCAGAATAGCACCGTCCATGCGGGAGATGAACAGTTGGCAATCAGACAGTTCTGAAAGAGTGCAGAACAAAATGCCAGCGCCGGCGGACGGATTGGGCCGAACGGACAACTGAACTTCGCCGCCCGTTTTTTCAGCCAGGTTAGTCAGCACAACAGTCGTTGAAACCGGGTTGGTGATGACCGGGGCATTGAAGTCGAAATAGATGGCGGCGGCATTGCTTACGGTTTCGTTCAGCGACAAGCCGCCGGTGGTTTTTATGCTGAAATGGACGAACCCGTGGCTGCCCGGCTCGTCGTCGCTGGCGGGCGGCAGGTGGATGTTGTCGAAACGCCATTTCAAAACGTTGCTCGCCGGGAAAGACAAAACGTAAGGATGGCTCGCCGAAATCATCCGCACCGAACTGGGGTCGAATTTGGCTGCCAGCGTGTCTAACACTTCGATGAAAGTGGCTGGAAAATTCCCCGTGTTTTGAAAACGAATCAGGTATTCCAACTCTACGCTTTCGCTCGTCTCCGAAAACGGCACCTGCTGCCGGTCAACGGACTTGTCGTTGGGGTCGAAACTGCCCACCACTTCTTGCGTCAGGTCGGCGAAATTGTCTGAATAATCCACCTCGTTTGCCCCGCCGGGAAGTTCCACCTTCGCTCGTGGGTACAGCAGCGTTCCCAGCGGCGTACCGGGCAACATTTCAACGGTAATGGTAAAACAGGCGCTTCCAAAAATGGGAATGCCCGTCAAATCCCAGGTGATGGAATTGCCGCTCACCATGCCGCCAGCCGCATCGGTGATGCTTGCGAAATCGCCGCTTGCGCCAAAAAAATCGAAAGTCAGCTTGGCGGCTTCCTGAAAAACTCCCGCATTTTGAACGCACACCAAATATTGGTGCGAGAAACCGGGACGTGGCGGGGTGAAAGGCGAGAGGTTCGCCCGGAGGTTGTGAAAGGCGCTGTCGGGACAGAGTCGGAAATTTTTGTTGCCAAAATGAAGCGGTGCGCTGCCTGCCAGCACTTCGTGCGAAGCCGGGAAAACCGAATAGCCGGGCAAGGCGCTCGCCGAAAAAGCGGTGGCGGCAGCAGGCTGAATGTACCGCTCAAAGTAGCCGTTGGCATCGGTCATTGCAAAGGGCAAGCCGCCGCTGGCATCGGTCAACAAGTGATGCGGCGAAAAGGCGTCCTGACCGTCGAAGCTGCCGTTGCAGTTCAGGTCTGCAAAAATTTGCCCGCTGACTTTGCTGAAAGTATCGTCGCAACCGGCGCTCACCTGCGCCTGGCTGTTGCAGCCTGCGGCATTGGTGTAAAAAGTAATTGTGCCTTGCGGCGCAGACAGGTATTTGCAAACCGCCCACGCCGAGCACATCGAAAGGGAAGGATTGTAGCGAATGGACAAGTTGCCGGAAATCAGGTTCACATTGTCCAACCCGGCGAGGGAAACTAAGCTGGCATTGTCCCAAACGACCAAGTTGCCGCCGATAAAATGCAGGTTTTCCAAGCCCGCCAGGTCTAACAATTCGGCGTTGCCGGAAGGAAAATAGCTGTCGCCGATGCTCAGATTGCCGCCGATGGAGTCGAGGTTGCCCAAGCCGAGCAGGTTGAGCAGTTGGGCGTTTTGGATAATCCGCAAGTTGCCGCCGACGGTGGTGAGTTTTACCAAACCAGCCATGTTTTTCAAGACATCGCTGCTTTCTAACTCGAAGTTGCCGCCGATGGACAGCAGGTTTCCCAAGCCTTCAAAGCTGGTCAGCGCATCGTTGTTTTCTAAAGAAAAATCGCCGCCGATAGAAGTCAAACCATTCAAGCCGGTAAAATCTGCCAGGGCAGTGTTGCTTTCGAGCCTGAGATTGTAGGCGATGCTTGCCAGATTTTCGATGCCCTGCAAGTTTACCAGCGCAGGGTTGTCGTCCATTTGGAGGGTACCATTCAAAGCGGTCAAGTTTTCCAACCCGGTCAAATTTTCAAGTTGGTCGTTGCCGGAAATAACGACGCTTCCGCCTATCGATGAAAGCTGTTCCAGTTCCGCCAGCGTTTTCAGCTTGGTGTTGTCGAGGATGGCGAGGCTACCGCCAATGCCGGTCAGTTTTTCCAAACCCGCCAGGTCGGGCAGCAAGCTATTTGCCCAAAACTGAAACGTGCCGCCGATAGAAGTCAGGTTGTCCAGCCCTTGCAGCGTTTCCAGCTTGGTGTTCGAGGAAATGTTGAGGTCGCCACCGATGGTGGTCAAGTTTTCCAGCCCGTGCAGGTTTTTCAAATCATTGTACCCACCCAGAAT
Organism: uncultured Saprospiraceae bacterium; assembly: GCA_964533005.1. Classification (GTDB taxonomy): domain Bacteria; phylum Bacteroidota; class Bacteroidia; order Chitinophagales; family Saprospiraceae; genus UBA6168. Next base: position 1,648 of record CAZHLB010000553.1, on the reverse strand, counting down.
TCTCAAATCGCCCTTGATGGAACCCAACTGGGACAAGGCGCTCAAATTGGTGATGTTGCTGTTTTGGAGGTTCAAAAACAAATCGCCGGGCAGGTCACTGCAGTTGGGATAAATACTGGGGAAGGCGTCAATCTGCGATTGCGAACTAAGCGTAATGCCGTACGGGCAGTCGGTCGCATTGGCGCAAGCCTGCGAAACTTCCGCCTGGCTATCGCAACCAGCGCCGTTGCCAGAAATCTCTATGGGGCTTGCCTCGTCCAGCACGGTGCAAATGCCTTGCACGGCGCAGTGCAGCAATTTTCCATTCCAGGAAATAGACAAGCCGCCGCCGAGCGAATTCAGATTTTCCAGTCCGGTCAGGGTCGCCAGTTCAGGATTGGAAGAGATTTCCAGGTCGCCGCCGATGTGCTCGATGTTGTTCAAGCCGGTGAAATCCGGCAGCAGGTCGTTGTCGTAAAAGTAAAGGTTGCCGCCAATGGATTGCAGCGGCTCCAGCCCGGCAAGGCTGACCAAATTGTCGTTTTGACTGATGCTCAGGGAATTGTTCAGGTGGGTCAGGCTTTCCAATCCGGTCAGATTCAACAAGCTGTCGTTGCCGCTGAGGCTGATGTAGGCTACCGAGTCCAATTTTTCCAAACCGGACAACGAAGTGAGAGCAGTACCGCTGAGCGTCAGCCCGGAAACGATGGTTTTCAGGCTGGAAAACCCTTCGATGCTGGCAAGCTGTTCGTTGTCGGAAATCAGTACCGAGCCGCCTACGGAGACGAGTTTTTCCAAACCATGCAGGCTGACGAGGCTGTCGTTGGAGAGAATTTTCAGGTCGTCCCCTAAGTAAGTCAGCTTGTCCAAGCCCGACAAATTTTTGAGGTGATTGCTGGAAATCTGCAAATAGCCGGTGATGTTGAACACGTTGCTCAGCGCATCTAAATTTTCGACGCCGCCGCCGATGATGATGCTGCCCATAATGAAGTTGCAATTACTCGGAAAATTGTCAACATCTGCCTGGGTGTTGAGGATTTGATTGCCGCACTGCCCAAAACTTCGCTGCCAAAATGGCAAAGCCAGCAGGAGGGCAAGCCCCAATATTTTGCCAAATGCGGCAAAAATCGAAGCGCCAAAACGGCTGAAATTTCTTCTTGAAAAGACGGGAAATGCGGACTGGAAAGCGGTGCGAAATGCCGAGTTTAAATTGGTGCTCATGCTGCATTATTTTGCTGCAAAAAAACGAAAACTTGGATGGATAACCTTTCCGGAAGTTTGAAACTTTCGGAAAGGTGGATGCCTGTGCATTTTCAACATTTTATCAAGGCGGTTGTATTTATGCGGCTCGAAAACTACCTTCGGCAAGTCATCAATCATCAATTAACAATCAACAATTCAAATGTTCGGCTGGCGATTTTCAGAATTCAAACCGGGAGAAGACGACTCCATCTTCGAGCAACTCCTGCAGCTTTTCAAGGAACTGCTTTTGTACACTGCCGGCGACGTGCGGGAGGCGCTTGCCTGGCTCACCGAATTGGACAAACAGCACGGCATAACCAATGACAGTTACGGCATCGCCGATTTCATCCAAGACCTGATTGACATGGGCTACATCACCGAAGGCGAGTTGGACGGTGTGCCCGGCTATGTTCCCACCTCGAAAATG
>CAZHLB010000552.1:0-5007 GCA_964533005.1 uncultured Saprospiraceae bacterium | reverse complement strand
CTTTTCCGCTTGCGCCAGGTTTCGAGCAGCGGCTGCCGGTTTACCAATTATACTATCTGCTGGTGCACTTGAATTTGTTCGGAGGCGGGTACGTTGGTTCGGTTCGGTCGGTTCTGCGGCAATTCGTTTGAGTGGGAAGGCTTGTTTTTTCAATCAAGCCGTTAAATTTGCCGCCCGGAAATTTCTACAATTTCCAATTTCTTCAATTTCAGCAAGGGCCCCGTAGTTCAACGGATAGAATGGAAGTTTCCTAAACTTTAGATTCAGGTTCGATTCCTGGCGGGGCTACAAAAGTTTTCCGTTTTGCCTTGTAATCCTTCGGGATTGCAAGGCTTTTTTGTGAGGTTGATAAGGGTTGATGGAGGTTTATCGGGTTGATTATCAACCGATAAACCTCCATCAACCCTTTTCAACCCTACAAAAAAAGCGTCTTGCAAACCAAGTTTGCAAGACGCTTTTTTTTGTTGCGGCGAAGGCAAGGCTTTATGCTTTTGCTTTAGCCGTTGCGTCGGTGCGGATGAATTTTTTCTCCTTGATGCGAGCTTTTTGACCGATGGCGCCACGCAGGTAGAACAACCTGGAACGGCGCACCCTGCCCCGCTTCAAAACCTGCACTTCGACAATGGCGGGAGAGACGTACGGAAAAATCCGCTCGACGCCGACGCCATTGGAAATTTTGCGAACGGTGAAGGTTTTGGTTTCACCTTTTCCTTTGATTTGGATGACGTCGCCCCGGTAAATCTGGATGCGTTCTTTGTTGCCCTCGATGATTTTGTAGCTCACCGCAACGTTGTCGCCCGACCGGAAAGGCGGGTATTCGATTTTCTTCGTCAGTTGCTCCTGCACATATTTGATGGCGTCCATTGCTATCTATTTTTTACTGGTTTGTAGAAAGAGGCGCAAAAGTAGCCAAATTTTCTTCCGAAGGAAGTTTTTGAAAAAAAATGGGGTGGTGATTGGTGACTGGTAACTGGTGATTGGGCAGCCCAATCACCAGTTACCAATCACCAGTCACCGAACCCGCCTTCCTTTCCACTCGTAACGCTTGACCAAGTTGCCCAAAATGCCAACTACCACGATGTAGGCGATGTGCAAAAATTGAGACGGGAAGTAGCTGCGCATCAAATCCATGCGGCTGAAAAAGCGAGCCATGTTGCCGAGGAAAAAAAAGTCGAGGATGGTTTTCACCAAAAATGAACCTGCGAAAACCCACGCCGCCAGCCAGCCCCACCAGAAAATTGCCGCAAGGCTGAACACCATGTTGCAGCAAAAAAGAAAGACCATGCCGAGGATAAAGGTCACCTGCCATTCTTTATAACTCGTTGATTTGGAAGCCCAACGGATGCGCTGCGAGAGAAACTCGGCGACGGTAGGCTTTGCTTTCGTGAAAACGGCAGCGGCTGGGTTTTTCAAAAAACCAATCTTGCTGCCGGGCTGCGCTGCAATTTTTTGCATCAGCAAAATGTCGTCGCCGGTGGCGAGGTGGTCAATTCCGGCGAAGCCGTTCACGGCGAGGAAGGCAGCCTTTGGATAGGCGAGGTTTGCGCCGTTGCACATGTTTTTCATCCGCAGGTGGATGCCTGCGCCGGTGCTGCACATCATCCCAAAAAAATCGAGGGATTGAAAACGCTCGAACAGGTTTTTCTCCCGGTGAAAATTGACGGGGGCGGCGATGAATTGCAGGTCGTTTTTTTCAAAAAAGGAAACCATCAATGCCAGCCAATCCGGTTGCACTTCGCAGTCGGCGTCGGTGGTCACGATGAGGTCGCCTTGGGCAAGGCGGACGCCAATTTCGATAGCCTTTTTTTTGAAGGATTGCGTTTCGCCTGCCTGCACGTAGTCTGCCAGGCGCACCGGGCGAAAATTGGGGTGGGCTTTGGCAAAATCTGCTGCCAAAGTCAAGGTTTCATCCGTCGAATGGTCGTCGAGAATAATGACCTCGAAAAGTTGTTTTGGATAAGTTTGGCTGGAAATAGAGGACAGGCAGGCGAAGATATTTTCGGCTTCATTTCTAGCAGGGATGAGGACGGAAACTTTTGTAGCGGGTTGAAAATCAAGAGGAATTTGCCAGAGCGACATGGCTTTCCAGCCGAGAATGTACCTGCAAATTATGTAGATATAGAATGCAGCCAGCAGGCAGGATAAAACGAGCCAAATGTTCAGCATGAGCGCAGCCACTTTGTCATTCCCGAAGGAAACCTGCTTGCGTTGCGGTTGCCCTTCGGGAATGGCAAAAATGGTTGGAAAATTTCAATCAATCTTCCTTCCCTTCGCCACCCGTTGCTTGTGGGAGGTCTTGCTAAATTTTCTCAAATCCACCAGCAAGGCGGCAAAGGCGTCGTCCGAATCAACCCGGTAGGTTTTTCCGTCGTAAGTGACCTCGCCGCCGCTGCGTTTCCACTCGGAGGCGAGGAGTACGTAGCGGTCGTTGTTTTTCGGGCTATGCCCAAACATCAGGTAGCGGTTGTCCCTGCCTTCCTCGAAGCTGATGCCTAAGCGGTCAGATTTAGGATTGAGCACAAGCGCTCCTGGCGTGCCTTTTGGAATGACGATTTCTTCGATTTCCCGACCGTCTTCAATTTTGATTTTGCCGGAAACGATTTCAGAACTGCCTTCGGTGAGTTGTCGCTTGAGCACGATGTTTTGCGAAACGTAAAACTGGATTTTTTTCAATTCCTCCTCCGACCAGCGTTCCCGCTCGTAGAGGTCTTGCGTGAAGTAGGAGAGCCGGGTGCTGCATGAAGAAAGTACAGCGACCGCCAGCACGGTGACGATGAAAAGGTTCAGCGTTTTCATATTTCAAAGTTTAGATTTTTGCGGTTCCCGCCGAGGTTTAACCGCTTTGCAAACGGTTTGATTTTCAGTTGTTTGAATGCGTTTCCAAGGCGGTTTTCCGGCGAAAATTTAGGCGCATTTTTACCCGCTGAATATCGGGTTAATGCTTTTTAACCGCCGGTTAACTGAGTTTAACGGCGGGCGCAAATTGAAATCGGGGCAAAAAAAAAGGATTCAAACCGTGCGGCTTGAATCCTTTTTTTCGAGAAATGGGAGCAACTCAATATTCCCAAAGGTCATGCTCGAAGTTGAAAATCTCCTGCTTGATTTTATCAGCTTCCAGTAGCAAATCCACCCCGGTAAGGTAGTCTTGCAGACGGCGGTTGAGCACGTTGGACTCTTTGTAGATGTAGCTGGCGAAGTAGCGCATTTCCAGCAAATCTTCCCAGGTCATCGGGCTGGAGTCGTTGCCAACGTTGAAGACCCGCTCGCGGGAAAGCACTTCACGAGCTTCCGGGTAATAGACCCAGAACATCGGCTTTTCATACTTGAAGTTGCCGTTTTCATCCTTCACGTCAATCAGCGGCGCAATGCCGAGAATCCTGACCTGGAGGGTGGATGTTTCTTCGTCGAAGAACCAAATTTCTTTCAAACGGAAGCGCTTGACGTCCTCCGGGTTGAGGTCGTTGCGCACAATTTGAATCTGTTCCTCGTAAGTTTCCGGGTCGAACGTAATCACCGTGTCAATGGTAGCGCCCATGGAAGCTACTTCTTCGGGCGTCAGTTTCGAAGTGAACTTGTCGTCCTCCGTGCTGTAAACCGTGATTTCAGCGGAGGTGGCGGCATCCATGATGATGGAATAGAACGGTCTTTCCGGATAGGCAAAGGGCAAGTTCATTTTCTCCCGGATGTCAATCACACGCCAGATGCGCTTCTCCCAGAAGATGTCAGCTTCCCGGACGTGGTCGTAGGGAAGGAGACGCTTCTCAGTGGTGATGCGCTTTTCCACAATGTCATCCAACGGTTTGTCCGCGTTCGGGTCGCTGGATTCGGTGAGGATGTTATCCGGCTGTTGTGAGAAAACAGGCGAGCCGAGCGCCAAAAACAAGCCCAAGCCAAACAGTTTCAAAAAGAATTTCATGTTTCTCCGAATTTATGTGCTGGAATACTAAGTATCGGGGCATAAACTTAGGCAACCCGGCTATTAGTATTTAGCAGAAAAAAATTATTCGGAAGGGATTAAGGTTCTCGGGTTCTCAGGTTCTCAGGTTTTCGGGTTCGTGACCAACCCGAAAACCTGAAAACCTAAAAACCCGAAAACCTGCATGCCTTCTGATTATTTAATCCTGAAAACCAGCGAGTTGATTTTCCGACCCGCTTGGTCACCAGGACATCTGGCTTTCACCTGTTCAAAATAGTATGTGTCGCCTGGTTTTGCAGAAGTGACGAGGTTTTGTGCCTTGCCGCTGAATGAACCGCCATTGTTGCTTGCTTCGACGGGGTCTTCCCGCTTGGAAACTTTCACAAGGTTGAAACCTTGAATGTCGCAACGGGCATCAAAGTCGAAGTTTTCCAACCAGGCAATCAAGCCTTTTTGGACTTTGAACTCGCCGTTGCCCATTTCGCCATCAGCTTTGTTGCCCAATTTGGCAACGGGGTCAGGAATACGCTTCACACGGAACTGTTTGGCGGCATTCATTTCCCGTGCGCTCACGTTGACTTTGCAATCGTCCGTAGGCGTAGTTACCCGCACATTCCAGGTATTGCTGCCTATTTTATCAAGTTTACCGCCGCCGCCGTTGATGCCGACCCGCAAGTCGTTGCTCGAAATGCCTGCTGCAGAAACGGAAATCGGGTTGTCAACACCGATGTAAAACACGTTCATTTTATCAGCAGAAATAGCCACGGAACGCTCGCCGACTTCGAAAGAAAACTCCTTCTGATAAGTCTTCACTTCTTTTGTCAACGGCTTGGTGACTGAGATGGATACATTGTATTTGTTCTCACCAAGCCTACTCCCGGTGGTTTCGTAAGTCGCCTTACCTTCTTTCATGGGTAAACTTGCGCCATTCACGCTGATGCGGGTGCTACCACCTGCCGAGGTGCTGTATGCGCTGAGGAAAACTTCGGCGGTATATTTTTCACCCTTGATGACATACCCGTTCTGGGCTGAAATTCCCGGCTGATCTTGGTCGCACTGGCTATCCTCGCCGCGCGCTTGTGTGCATTGAT
>CAZHLB010000551.1:713-5010 GCA_964533005.1 uncultured Saprospiraceae bacterium | reverse complement strand
GATGTTGGGATGGACGATGGAGGCCGCCCTCCATCGTCCATCCCAACAACAGCCACCACTTCAAAAATCATGTAATCATGTAATCTGCAATCATGTAATTTCTCTCGCCCACCCAAAAAGTGAACTGAGATAGCGAGCGGCGAAAATAGCCCACCCGCAGAATTTCCCCACAAACGCCCTTTCATCACCCAATGTTGGCAGGTTCTCACCTTTCGGGCAGGCGAACCTTTTCCCACTTACATCTTTGCCCCGTTCATTTCCCAAGCCGCTACTCTGAATGCCATCCAGCAACATTCCCCTGCTGCCCACCAAATCAGAAGTAATCACCGAAAAGAAATTCTAAGTCTCTACGCGTTGACCCGGCGCCTGCCTTTTCAGGCGTCGGGCGTAGAAAAATCAATGTGACATCTCCCCAAAGTTTAAGTCAGAGAGTCACTATGAAGCATAAATCTGAGAGATTAAAGGATTGACAAGTTGTTCTGACTTGCTCGCAAAAAAGTACTGTAAAGTGCGATTGGAGCGGTGTGCCGGGCTAAAGTTCCGGCGCACTTTTTTTCAAACCAGCCTCAAAAAAACAGATGAAAGCACGTCTTTTTGATAGACACATTTGGAAGTGGCGCCGGCACGATGCCGGCGCCTTTTTTTATCCGGAAATTGGAAATTGGGAAATTGGAAATCAGGCACTTAATTTCTCAATTTCTAATTTCCCAATGTCCATTTTCAAATCTCGCTCCTCCATTTCCGTCGCAGGCAAATTGACTCGCACCCTCGTTCCCTTGCCCACTTCGCTTTTCACGTGAATCGTCCCGTTGTTCATGCCGACCAAGCTCTGGCAAAGCGCCAGCCCCAAGCCGGAGCCTCTTTCGCCCGCCGTGCCGAAGGTGCTTTTGTTTTGATAAATGGCAAACAGCTTTTCCAGCTTGTCGGCAGGGATGCCAATGCCGTAGTCCTGCACGGTTAGCTCGACCGAACCGGGTTCTGTTTGGTCAGCCCAAACATGCACCAAGCCATCCTGCGGTGAAAACTTGATGGCGTTGGCAACCAAGTTGCGCAGCACGGTGGCGAGGGCAATTTTATCCGCAAAAACGACAGCTTCGGCAGGCACACAAGTCTCGAAACGGACGCCTTTCAACCCGGCAGTGGATTGAAAAACAGCGAGCGTCTCCTCCGTGAGTTTTTTCAGGCTGACCGGTTCGGGTGAGCTAATCATCCCATTGCGCTGCGAGAGCGCCCAGTGAAGCAGGTTGGAGAGCAAGCCTTCGAGGTTGCGGGCGGATTGCTCGATGTGGTCGCCAAGCTGGAGCAGGCGCTCCGGTTGATTTTTTTTCAGCAGGTAGTTCACCTTTTGGGCGATGCCGAGGAAGCTGATGACGTGGTCTTTCAACTCATGCGAGATGATAGAAAACAGGCGGTCTTTGGTGGCATTGACATCTTCCAGCCACTGGTTTTGAATCAAAATCTCCGCCGTGCGCACGGCGACTTCCTGCTCCAACCGGGCTTTTTGCTTGCGCAACTGGCGGGTTCTCAGGCGAATAAGGGCAAAAGTCAAAACTGCGAGCGCCGCCAGCACGACCGCAAGAAACCACCAGGTTCGCCAAAACGGCGCTGCCACCATCAATGGAATTGACAAGGTGCTGAACGTCCCGAAACCGCTTGCCGGGCGAGCCTCTATCACCAGCCGAAACCGCCCATAAGGCAATCCGTCCAGCCGGACGGTGTTGCCTTCTAACTGCGTTTCCCGAATGTCCAGACCTTCTATGTGGTAAGAAAAGCGGTGGCCGGCGGGGCTTAAATAATCGAGCAAAGCCACTTTTAAAATCAACGCCTGGTCAGATGGGCGCAAGAGGATTTGTTGTTTTTCGGAAACCGCCGCCAGCCGGTCTTCCCAAATGCCGGAGTTGCCGTTCAGCATTTCCAGGCTGATGAAACGCAGCGGGGATGCCGGCAGCATGGCGGCGGAAATGTCTTCGGGGCGAAAAGCAACTACGCCATTCATGCCGCCGAACCACAGCCTGCCGTCGCTGGAACGGAAATGCGACAGGAAATTGAACTCGTTGCTCGGCAAACCATCTTGGGTGGTGAAAACATCCACTTTTTTGGACTGCTTGTGAAAACGCATCAAGCCGTTGTTGCTGGGCAGCCAGAGCGTGGCAGCGTCGCCCTCGTAGGCTGCATGGATGAAATCGTTGGACAAGCCGTTTTGCATGGTATAGGCTCGGCATGTTCCTCGTTGGCGGTTCCATTCCAACAGCCCGCCGCCTTGGGTCGCAAGCCAAAAAACGTCCTCGCCGCTGTCTTTGCAGATATGCACGATTTTGTCGAAGAGAAGGTCGCCGGTGGCAACGGAAAATTCACGGCTGGTTTTTTTCAGCACATCGAGCAAGAATAAACCCTGGCTGGTAGCCACCCACAAGCCCTGCTCGTTTTCGTGAAAGGCATAAATGTTTTTCCCCAATAGCGCCGGGAAGCCCGCTTTGGCAAGCGAAATGCTTTGCATGGCGGTGTCAAAAACAGCCAGGCCGTCACTCTTTCCAACCCAAAGCTGTCGCGAGCGGCTGTCACGGAACACGGATAATGATTCCTTGCTTTTGCCGTCAGCAAAAAGGTGGATGCCAGTTTTTTCGGAAGCCAGGTCAAAACGATAAACGCCGTTGTTGTGAGCGGTTATCCAAAAAACGTCGCCGGGCGAGTCTCGCCAAATGCTCAAGGAAATGTTGTTCACCGGATAATTGGGGGACACGGAGCGGTCATCGGGCAGGTGCAATTGAAAAGGGGTTCTCGTGTACGTGTTCAGGTAAATTGTTCCCCGGCTGTCCTCCGCCATGCCCCGGAAGCTGGAAACGCCGCCGGGCTTGTGGAAAAAAGTCTGGAAAACATTTTTGCGGAGCGACACGATGAAAATGCCGTTGTTGGTCGCCACCCAAAGGCGGTTTTGCCGGTCGTGGAACAGAGAATGGATAGCGAGATATTCTGCTTCTTTCGACCACAGCAGCGGCGCCAAGTTGAGAACCCGCTTGCCAGAATTGTCAAAAGCCATGCAGCTATCGAGCGCCCAAACCCAGCGCAAACCGTTTTTATCAGAAAGCACCTCCGCCTGGGCCATGTAGAGATAGCTGGGTTTTTCATAATTCACTCCCTGCAAGACTTGCTTTTTTGCGCCATTTTCTACTTGAAAAAAATGGGATTCGACATACCCTTTTGGCAACCAACGGAATGCCGTGACCCAAAATCTGCCAGCCTCGTCCGATTGGTAACCCATAATTTGGAATGGGGAAAACGATAGTTTTTGCAAGGTTTTCCCCCGCCGGTCAATTTCCCGGCAGGTCTCTCCTTCACAAATCCAAAACGAGTTGCGGACGGTAGGTTCGGCGTTGATGGCGCCGGCAAGTTCGCCGGTCAATTCCAGGCGGCGGTGAAATGCGCCGTCGTAACTGTAGCAAACCCCTTGGTTGGTTTCTATCCAAAGCTCGCCCGCAGCTTGCCGAACGAAGCGGATTTCGTTTTCCAAAAACGGGCTTTTCCCGAAAAAAAAATCATTGAAAGGAAGGATGTTGCCGGTTTCCGGCTGGACGATATCGAAATCCGGGTCTGGATTTAGGTTGTTCCCGCCTCGACCCCACGGAGGTTTCGGATAAATGAAGTTGGCTACCCAAATGAAGCCGTTGCAGTCTTTGAAAAGCCGGAAGCGGACGCCGCTCCTGCTAAATTTCACAGGCTTGAAAACATAGCCGTCGAAGACGAAAACGCCTCCTTCCGTTGCCAGCCAGATGAAGCCCTGGTCGTCTTGTTGCACGTCATAAACTACTCGGTGAGGTAAGCCATTTTCAATGGAAAGGTGGTGAATGGCATGGATGTAGGATTGCCCGGCTGCCCGTTCAAGCAGGAAAAATGCCAGGCAGAAAATACCTGTCCAAAAAAAGCACGTCCGATATGTCTTCTTCAATAGCAACGCCTCGATTTTTTAAGAACAAATAATCATTCAGAAGGCAAGGGAACCAGTTGTTAGTTTGGTTGGAGATGGCAAAGGTAGCCAAACGGAAAAACCAGTTTGTGGCATTTATTCCTCACTTCAAGGTCTTGAACCTGTTCATCAACCGAGCCTTAAAATGTTTGCCGAGCGGCACTTGCTTGTCGCCAACGGTGAGCAGGTTGTTCGCCAAGTCCACCGATTCCAGTTTGTCCAACTGTACGATATGGCTTTTGTGTACGGGCATGAAACGCTCCTTGTCCAACTCTTCCAGGATTTTTTTCAAAGACATTTTCAGGACGCAGCGCTTGCCTTTCGCATAAATGGTGC
>CAZHLB010000551.1:0-703 GCA_964533005.1 uncultured Saprospiraceae bacterium | reverse complement strand
CAGTAATTTCCCTCGCCTTCGATGAAAAGAATGTCCTCCAAATTGACCTTTTGAAGCACATTATTTTGCTTGATGAGCAAGCAGTTTTTCATCAGCACGTCCTCCGTCCAGGCGTCTTGCTGGCTGAGGTAATTTCCTGAGAATAAAGTTTTTACAACGCTTTCGATAGCACCTTGCAAGGTCAGCTTGTCGAACGGCTTGACGAGGTAGCCGAAGGAGTGCATTCTTTTCGCCTCGACGAAAATCTGCTCGTCCCGGATGGCGGTGGTGAAGATGATGGGAATTTGCAGCGGCTTGATTTCCCTGGCGATGTCCAGCCCGGTGGCGTCGCCCCGCAGGTGGATGTCGAGCAAAATGAGGTCGGGTTGGTGGGCGTAAATTTTTTCAAGAGCGGCTGTTGCGTTGTCAACCGTAGCGAGCAGTTCGTAGCCCATTTCGGCGATGAGCATTTCCGCATCGAGGGCGGCGGAAGGGTTGTCTTCGACGAGGAGGATTTGTAGTTTGGACATTGTTCGTTTTGAGTATGCCGGGAATCAGCTTGCAGGGATGCGGCACAAATTTACTGATTGTCCAGACTGCATTTTTATCTCCGGGTCACTGATGAGCCTTTTCAACGCTGAGAAACTTTATTAAACACGCTCTTTCCAATTGGACTTTGAATACTTTTCAGACGCGAGGAGGATGGGAACGCGGATGACGCGGA
>CAZHLB010000550.1:0-5015 GCA_964533005.1 uncultured Saprospiraceae bacterium | reverse complement strand
TTCACGCCGCCTGCGTTGCACAAATCTCTTTGCGGCGCAGGCGGCGTGAACGCCGCACACCAAAACAGCCTGAAGGCTGTGCTACCGGTGACCAACCCTCGACTTTTCAACCCATGGTTATTGACTCCCACCAGCATTTCTGGCGCTACAATCCCGTCCGGGACGCCTGGATAAATGCCTCCATGAGCGCCCTCCAACGAGACTTTCTCCCCGAAGATTTGAAGCCGGAATTGGACGTTCACGGCGTGGACGCCTGCATCGCCGTGCAAGCCGACCAGTCGGAAACGGAAACCAATTTCCTGCTCGAACTCGCTGAGAAACATGACTTTATCAAAGCCGTCGTCGGCTGGATAGACTTGAGTCACGAAGATGTTGCCGACCGGCTGGCGCATTTTTCCCAATTCAAAAAGCTGTCAGGTTTTCGCCACGTCGTGCAAGGCGAGCGGGAGGTGAATTTCCTTTTGGGAAAAGATTTTTGCCGGGGCATTGCCGCCCTGGAAGATTTCAATTTCACCTACGACATCCTCGTTTTTCCGCATCACCTCGGCGTCGTGCTGGAATTCGTGCGCAGGTTTCCCCGGCAAAAATTCGTGATTGACCACCTCGCCAAACCTTACATCAAGGATGGTTTTTTCGATGGATGGGCAGCATTGATGCGGGAAATCGGCAAGTGCGAAAATGTCTCCTGCAAAATTTCAGGCATGGTCACCGAGGCGGATTGGGAAAATTGGCGGTACGAAAATTTCACGCCCTACCTCGACCACGTGGTGAAATGTTTTGGCGTGAAGCGGCTGATGTTTGGCTCGGATTGGCCCGTGTGCCTGTTGGCGGGTGGCTACGGGGATGTGATTGGCGTGGTGCGGAAATATTTTGAGGACTTTACTTCGGCGGAAAAGGCGAGGGTTTTTGGCAAAAATGCACTTGCTTTTTATGGAAGCAGGTGAGGTTTTTGGCACTTTTTGTACCGGCGACTTTAGTCGCCGTGTCTGGCATCGAGGCTGTCTCATAAGTCAACTTGAAAATTTGGACGCAGAATTTTTTTAAACACATAGTCACATAGGGTCACATAGTATTTGGACTATGTGGCACTATGTGACTATGTGTTGAAATTAAATTCTGCGTGGTTTTTCAAAAACTGACTTTTGAGACAGCCTCGTACAAAAAGTGCCGAAAAGAATTCCAGTGTACTCACCTCGGCTCAAAGTTTGACCTTTTTCAACCGCTCCAAATCTCGCTTCGAGTCTTTTTCCTTGATGGTTTCCCGCTTGTCAAAAGACTTTTTGCCTTGTCCCAGCACGATTTCCACCTTCACAATATTCCGGTCTGAAAAATAAATGCGGTAAGGAATGATGGTGTAGCCTTTCTCCTTCACCCGCCGTTCCAGCTTGCGCAATTCAAGTTTGCGCAGCAGCAATTTGCGGTTGCGGCGAGACTCGTGGTTGGCGTAAGTGGCATTGTCGTATTCCTTGATGTACATGTTTCGCACGTACAGCTCGCCATTTTCAAAAACACAATACGCATCGTTCAAGCCCGCATGACCCATTCGGATGGACTTCACCTCGGAGCCTTGCAACATGATGCCCGCTTCGTGTTGCGAGATGAATTGATATTCATGCGCCGCCTTGCGGTTTACTATTTCTATGGTTTTTGCCATTGTTCTCGTTGTAGATGCAGACGTTTACGAAACTTGCTGTGTGTCAGAAAGTTGTGTGATGGATGCACCTGAAAATTGTGTGAGACAAAGGTTTGAAACTTTCGGAAAGATTATCCTGACACTTCTAAAACTCAACGCCATCCATCAAATTCCAAGGGTTAAGCCTCGCCAAATCCAGGCTGAAAGTAATGCGCTCCCAGTATTTATCTCGCCCCGTCAGGTCGTACAAACCTGCCTGTTCATCCGTCCCACGCAGACTTTTTGAATTCACCACCGGGAAATTCACCTGGAAAAAGCCGCCGCCAAATTCGAGCGCAAAACCGCCTTGCCACCAAATTTGGTCGGAGTTTTCCCTGCCAATCGGCGTTGCGTCGTGGAAATAACCGAGGTCGAAATAAGGCTTGAGCGGCAGCTTGCCGGGCAGGTCTTGCGGCAGGTCGGCTTTCAGGTTGATGGCAAAAATGAAGTCATTGCTCCTGCCGTCGGCATCGGTTGCGCCTTCGCCGAGGGCGACTTTCATGCCCCCTTCCCGCTGCGTAATTTGTTGAGAAAGAATGCCTTCCGTCTCGCTTCTGCCAAAATAAAAATCGTCGTAGTGGTAGTCGTTGAAGCCTCGCCCGGTGAGCGTGAAGGCTTCGGGGAAGATAGTTGGGCTATTCGTCTTCTTGTCATTCTGAAAGAATCTGCCTGCGAAAAGGCGCAGGTGGACGCTCCGCTTCACGTCGTAAGTATGCTCGGTGTTCAACTCCAGCGAAGTTTTCAGGTAGCGTTGTGCCCTGCCAAAAAGGTCGTCGTAGCCCGATTGCTCCAAACCCAAACGCAAACTCCAGGGGTTGAGCGCACGGCGGTTTCCGACCTCGTAGCTCAGTTCGTGGATAGCTCTTTCGGTCGTGTTTTTTCCAGTGAAAACAAAAAATGCGAGGCTGGAATCATACTTCACCACCGCACTTTCCTCTTGTAACAAGACGCTGCGCAACTGGATGGTCTGATAAAATTGGCTCAGTTTCGAGCGCATCAAATCCACCTTGACGTAAGGCACGAGCCTGCGAAATTGCAGGCTTGGCGAAGCGACGCCGGTGGCAGTGCGCAACGAGTCGTAGGTGAAAAAATCGAAGGCTTTGCCGCTCACGCCCAGCGTGATTTTTTTCAGTTTTTCCCCCTTCGGGTAAATATTGTAGCGAATACCCCCCACCCCGTTCAGCCGCTCCGACTCCAAGCCGAACATCGGCACGAGCATAAATTCCAGCCGCTGCTGCGGGGCAGTGAAATTGTGAATAGGCACGCCGAGCATGAAGCCGTCGTACTCGTTCCAGGCAGGCAAAAACGGCGCAACGGACAGGGTGGTGCGCTTGCTGTTTTCCAAGCCGCCGATGAATTTCAGTTGAAAAGGCTCCAGTTTTTTCAGGATGCCGGAGGGTTTGCTGTTGTTGTTTTTTCGGTCAACGTCAAGCGTAACGTGCTCTGCGTCAAGCACAAAAAGGTCGTAGTCGCCTGCCGGGAAGTTGACTTTTTGTTCGTCCCAATTGCCGTTTGGCTCGAACCATTTCGTCTGCACGACTTGCCCGTTTTTCATGCCGGAAATCGGAAACGGAGCGACAAGTTCGCCTTCATTCTCAACTACGATTTCAAAGTCACCGCCACCACTCGCACCCCCGACCCCTGAAGGGGAGACCGACACAAGGGCAAAATCAAAATGCTTGTTCGAGCCAATGTAGCCGTCAAAAAACCAGCCCAACTCCTTGCCGCTTTCCTGCTCGAAATGGCTGCGCAAGTCTTCGGGATAGGGATGAGCGAAGCCCCATTTTTGAAAATAAGCCTGCATGATGGCGTCGAATTTCTCCCTACCGAGGTAGCCTTCGAGGTGCTGCATGGCGCTGCCGGGCTTGACGTAGGCGCTCAAACCGTAGTTGAACGGGCTAAATTCATTGGAAGTAATACCCGGCGCCTGGTCGAAATGGCGGCGAGCCTGGAGTTGGTAGCCTGCCTCGTAAAGGTCAGTGTCAGAGCGTTTTGTGACGATTTTTGGCAAACCCTCGGACGAGCGGCTGCCGTAAAACTGGCGCATGTAACGGTATTCGTAAAACGAATTGATGCCTTCGTCCATCCACGCGTGGTCACGCTCGTTCGAGGCGAGGATGCCGTAAAACCAGTTGTGCCCGACCTCGTGCGTAATCACGTCGTCGAGAGCGGCGGCGCTGCCGGAATTGCCAATCACGGTAATCATCGGGTACTCCATTCCGCCGCCTGCACTGAGTGCGGAATGCACGGCAGTGGCGTGTGGGTACGGGTACTCGCCGACGTTTTCAGAGTAAAATTCAACCGCCCGACGGACGTAAAAAGCTCCCTTTTCCCAAAGCTCCGCTTCGGCATTGATGAACATCGCCCAGGCATCCACATTGCGACCCGATTTCAAAGTCGCTACGTCTTTCAAAACGTGGAATCGCTTGTCTGCGAACCAAGCGAAATCATGCACCTTGTCGGCGACGTAACGCAGGGTTTTCATCTCCTCGCTGGATGTCGGGATGGCGTCATCTTTCGGAAAACCTTTCTCCACGAGCGCCTTTGTTTCCGCCACTTTTTGCTCCAAAAACTGCTGCTCACTCTCTGTTTCCAGCACGCCCGTTGCGCCAACGACGTAGTTGGCAGGCAGGGTAATTTCCACTTCAAACGAGCCGAACTCCGAGTAAAATTCACCCATGTCGAGGTACGGCATCGGGTGCCAGCCACGATTGTCGTACACCGCTGGCTTCGGATACCACTGCGTCATTTGGTACGAAGTGCCGACGTGCCCCAGGCGGGAAAACGAGGCTGGAATGTGCAGTTTGAAGGGCGTTTTAATCGAAACCCGCCTTTTGTTTTGCAAGGGTTTTGGCAACGGCAGGATGGCAATGTCAGGGTTCAACGAGTCGAAGCGCCAGGCTACTTTTTGCCCGTCCACCGTGAAGTCCAGCCCTTCGTAGTAGCCGAGGTCTTTATCTTTGGCGAAGTAAAAACGAGTGCTTCCGGTGCGCAATTCTTGCTGACCGTAGGCGGATTCGGGGTCTTTGAAAGCATTCGCCCAGAGGTGCAGATAGACAAAATCGAGCTGCTCCGGCGCATGGTTGACGTAGTTGATTTCGATATCGCCGGTCAAACTGTGGTTGACGTCGTCGAGGGCGACTTTGATTTTGTAGTGAGCTTCTTGCTGGAAATACGGCTTGTTTTGAGCAAAAAAGGGAGCGGCGAAATGCAGCAGGACAAAGGCGAGGAGCAATTTTTTCATGGTAAAATTTCGGCGAAAGCTGACAGGTGGAAAACAGGCTCTTTGAGAAAAAAAAATTGGGATGTTTCATTTGTCGGTTGACAAAGAGGTTCTCCTAAA
>CAZHLB010000549.1:0-5020 GCA_964533005.1 uncultured Saprospiraceae bacterium | reverse complement strand
ATGGCAGGGTGGATGGTTTTCGAGTTTTGGGTGGAAGGGAGGTTTCCGAGTTTGATTTATGGATTGGGGACGAGCGTGGCGGGGATGGTGGTTGGGAGTTTGGCGAAGCCGAATAGGAAAGAAAATTGAGATGGAACCCGCATCAATGCTGTATTCTTGCAGATTAGGAATTGAATTCCTAATCTGCAAGAAGTTAATTTAAAGGAAGCAATAGAAAGTCTTCACCGTCATTCCTGCCTTTCTACTTTTGCCTTTCATTCTTTTAAAATAATCACCTTATGGCTATTCCCAATTATCAATCAATCATGTTGCCATTGCTCAGATTGGCGAGCGACAAACAGGAACACCAATCAAGAGATGCTTACGAAGCCTTGGCAACGGAATTTCAATTGACAGAAACCGAACGGCAGGCGCTTCTTGCGAGTGGCCAACCAATTTTTACAAATAGAGCTGGTTGGGCAAGAACCTACTTGGAAAAAGCAGGCTTGCTTCAAACAACCAAAAGAGCATATTTCAAAATTACCCAACGGGGATTGGATGCTTTGAAAGAAAAACCACCAAAAATAGACGTGGCATTTTTGAGAAGATATCCTGAATTCCTGCTGTTTTCAAAGAAAACCGCTTCAAAGGAGGAGGAAAAAACCACTGATGCTAACGTAATTCAATCCACTCCGCATGAAATTATGGAGGAAGCTTATCAAAGGCTAAGAAGAACCTTGGCTCAGGAATTACTTGATAAAGTAAAAACCATGACGCCTTCTTTTTTCGAGCGTTTGGTAGTCGAATTATTAGTCAAGATGGGTTATGGCGGCTCATTGCAAGATGCAGGAAGAGCTACTCGTCAAACTCACGATGGGGGAATTGATGGCATTATTAAAGAAGACAAATTGGGGCTCGACGTTATTTACATTCAGGCAAAAAAATACACCAGCAATGCCGTCGGAAGAACTGACCTTCAAGCTTTTGTGGGCGCTTTGGATGGACAGAGAGCCAACAAAGGCATCTTCATTACCACGTCCAGTTTTAATTCCAATGCTGTCGAGTACGTCAGGAATATCACTAAAAAGGTTGTTCTCATTGATGGCGAACAACTGGCGGAATACATGATTGACCATGGCTTGGGTGTTTCGCCTTTGGTGGCTTATGAACTGAAGAGAATTGACAGCGATTATTTTGGTGAGTAATTTTTCAAGCAAAAATGGAGAATATCATTATTCCACCCATCAAAATTCAAGGCAAAAAAACCCAATTGGTCAACTGGATTAAACTAAATGCTTCCGGTCAAAACTATTGCCGCTTCATCGAGCCATTCCTCGGCTCAGGTGTTGTTGGGTTCAATATTGCAGGGGAAAGAGCACTTTTTGCAGACAGCAATCCGCACATTATCAACTTTTACAAGGCTGTTAAATCAAGCGAAATCACGCCCGCCATTGCTAAAGATTTTCTTGAAAGACAAGGCTCTATTCTCGAAACGGAAGGTCAAAAGCACTTCAATTTTATTCGAGACAGATTCAATGAAACAGGTGAGCCATTGGATTTTTTATTCCTAAACCGGGCTTGCTTCAACGGTATGATTCGCTTCAATCGGAAACTCAAATTCAACGTGCCATACAACCACAAGCCTGAGCGTTTCGCACCTGCCTACGTCACCAAAATTTACAACCAAATCAAAAACGTCCAGACCCTTATCTGGCTAAATGATTGGGAATTTGCTTGCCAGGATTTCCGCCAAACCATTGCTGAAGCTGGTAGTCAAGACTTCATTTATTGCGACCCGCCATATATTGGCAGGCACGTGGATTACTTCGATAGTTGGTCGGAAGAAGATGAATTTGACCTGCATCGGCTATTGGTCAACTCAGGTTCAAGGTTCATGGTTTCTACCTGGCATAGCAACAAATACAGGCAAAATGCATTCTTGGAATCCTTGTGGAAGGATTGCAGGATTGTCACCACGAAGCACTTTTACCACGTCGGAGCAAAAGAGGAGAATAGAAATGAAGTGCTGGAAGCCTTGATTGTCAATTTCGATGACGAAAATGTGCTGCCGATAAAACGCCAAGCGACCGCTCGTCAATTGGCTATTTTTGAGTAAAAACATCAACCCACCAAATCACTCGTTCACCAACTCAAATTATGACCTACGACAACTTCACCGTCAAAGCGCAAGACGCCATCCTCAAAGCCCAGCAAATCGCCGTCGGCTTGAGCCAGCAAAACGTGGACACGCCGCACCTGCTCCAGGGCATCCGCCAAACCGACGACCACGTCGCCACTTTCCTGCTCGAAAAATGCGGCGTCAGCATGGCAATGCTCGGTCGGCAACTCGACAACCTCATCTCGCTCACTCCCAAAGTCGGCGGCGCCGACAAGCAATTCCTGACGCCGGAGGCGAACAAAGCACTTGCCCGTGCGAAGAAACTCCTGCCCGATTTTGGCGACCAATTCATCAGCATCGAGATGATGCTGTTCGGCATTTTGCAAGGCGACGACAAGGGCGGCAAGCTCCTGAAAATGTTGGGCGCAACCGAAGACGCCATGCGGGCGGCAATTTTGGAGCTTCGCAAGGGCGAAAAAGTCACCGACCAGAGCAGCGACGAGCAATTCAATGCCCTGACGAAATACGCCATCAACCTCACCGCCCTCGCCGAAAGCGGCAAACTCGACCCCATCGTGGGTCGGGACGAGGAAATCCGCAGGGTGATGCACATCCTTTCCCGCCGGAAAAAAAACAACCCGATTTTAGTCGGCGAGGCAGGCGTCGGCAAGACCGCCATCGTGGAAGGCATCGCCTGGCGCATTATCAAGCAAGACGTGCCGGAAAATTTGCGCACCAAAAAAATCTACACCCTCGACATGTCGGGGCTGGTGGCTGGCGCAAAATACAAAGGCGAATTCGAGGAGCGGCTCAAGGCGGTCATCAAGCAGGTGCAGGCGAGCGACGGGGAGATAATTTTGTTCATTGACGAAATCCATACCCTTGTCGGCGCAGGCGGCGGCAACGGGGCGATGGACGCCGCCAATATTCTCAAACCAGCCCTCGCTCGTGGCGAATTGCGCACCATCGGCGCAACCACCCTCGACGAATACCGCAAGCATTTTGAAAAAGACCAGGCGCTCGTCCGCCGTTTCCAGACAGTGCTAATCGAGGAGCCGGGCGTGGAGCAGACCATCTCCATTTTGCGGGGATTGCAGGAAAAATATGAGGTCTTCCACAAAATCGGCATCCTCGACGAGGCGCTCGTGGCAGCGTCAGAATTGAGCCACCGCTACGTCACCGACCGATTTTTGCCCGACAAAGCAATTGACCTGATTGACGAAGCCGCCGCCAAACTCCGCCTGGAATTGGACAGCGTTCCCGATGAAGTGGACGAGTGGGACAGGCGGGTGCGCCAGCTTGAAATCGAACGGGAAGTGCTGAAAAAAGAAGGCGGCGAGGTCAAAGCCAAGACCCTCGACGGTCAAATTGCCAACGCCCGTGAAAAGCGTGACAGCCTGCGAGCCGCCTGGAAAAATGAAAAAGACGCCGTTGACGCCATTCAAAACAGCCGCAAAAAAATCGAGGAATTGGAAACAACGGCGGCAAAAGCCGAGCGAAACAGCGACCTGGAAACCGTCGCCCGCATCCGCTACGGCGAGTTAGAGGAACAAAAAAAGGCACTTCACGCCGCCGAGGAAAAACTCGCCAACCTGTCGCAGGAGACCCGCTTCACCAGCCAGGAAGTCACCGCCGACCACATCGCCGACATCGTGGCAAAATGGACGGGCATCCCTGTCAGCCGCTTGATGAAAAGCGAAAAAGACAAGTTGCTGCACCTCGAAAGTGAATTGCACAAGCGGCTCATCGGTCAGCACGAGGCAGTCAAGTCGGTCAGCGATGCCGTGCGCCGCAGCCGGGCAGGTTTGCAGGATGAAAACAGACCCATCGGCTCGTTCATTTTTCTGGGGCCCACCGGGGTCGGAAAGACTGAATTGGCGAAGGCGTTGGCGGAAATTTTATTCAACGACGAACACGCCATCGTCCGACTCGACATGAGCGAATTCATGGAGGCGCACATGGTCAACCGCTTAGTCGGTTCGCCGCCGGGCTACATTGATTCTGAAAAAGGCGGTCAACTCACCGAGCCGATTCGCCGCCGCCCGTATGCCATCGTCCTGCTGGACGAAATCGAAAAGGCGCACCCCGACGTGTTCAATATTTTCCTGCAATTGCTCGACGAGGGCAGGCTCACCGACAGCCTAGGGCGCACCGCCAATTTCAAAAACACCATCGTCATCATGACCTCGAACATGGCGGGCGACAAAATCCTGGAGAATTTTGAAGACCTCGACGCCCTCGGCGAGAAGCACCGCAAGGAAATTCTCGAAACCACCCGCCTGGAAGTCCTCGACACGTTGAAGGAAAGACTGCGCCCGGAATTTTTGAACCGCATTGATGAAATCATCATGTTCCTGCCGCTGACCCGGGACGAGGTGCGTCAGATTTTGATGCTGCTTTTGAAAAAGGTGGAGAAGATGCTTCAGCGGCAAAAATTGGCTTTGCAATTCACTCCCGCCGCCCTCGATTTCCTGGCCGACGTTGGTTACGACCCACAATTTGGCGCTCGCCCGATGAAGCGAGCGGTGCAGGATTACCTGATTGATGAATTGTCGAAACACGTGCTGGCAGGCGATTTTGTCTCCGGCGACACGGTTTATGCGGACGTTTCCGGCGATGAATTGAAGTTTGGAAAGACGCCCGTGAAGAGTGCGGCGGCGCTGGAAAGTATTGGCGGGAATGGGCAGGCGGCGGTAGTCGCAAAGCCAGCGAAGGCTGAAAAACAAAATGAACCGGCAAAACCGATTCCCTCCGGGAATGAAAAAGAGACCCCGAATCCGAAATCGAGGGAAAAGCAATTGAAGGATTTAGAGCAGGCGACGAAAGAGGTGGAGGCGGCGGTGGAGAATTTGAAGACAACTAAAAAAGACTGAGTGAAACACCTGTTGCAAGTCTGCACGTCTGCAAGTCGCTTTGTCATTC
>CAZHLB010000548.1:0-5024 GCA_964533005.1 uncultured Saprospiraceae bacterium | reverse complement strand
ATTTTGCTGGAAAAAATTTCTGAAAGAAATTTTTTCCAGCAAAATCAAGCATTTCACACCTGTCAGCTTTGTGCCCGGAAAAAACGGCAAGGCAAGAATTTTGTAAATTATTTGGTTTCAAAATCAAAAACACCGACAGCCACCGCCGCCGTCATTTTTTCGGAGAAATCCAGTTACGCCACCCCGCTTTTTTGATGCTGAAAACCACGCCGCCCTCCGTCAATTCCCGCACGGATTTGACCAGCGGTCGCACCTGCTGCATCACCTCCTGAAATCTGCCGAAAGGCACTTGGATACCCAACGCATTGCCACCCGGCAGTTTCACGTACAGATTGACTTGTCGGGCATTTTGCTCGTAGGCATACTCGAAATTGTCCTCTTTGGCGATTTCGGCGAGTTTGGCGACGATGCTGTTGGTTTTCAGATTTTGAAGTTTTTCCCGGCGCAGGTCTTCCTTGTGTTTATCCTCGAAAAACTCGTTGGCGAGGCGGGTGAATTTTTCCAGGTCGTGCAGCCCGCCGAGGCTCCACGACCAGTTG
Source organism: uncultured Saprospiraceae bacterium (assembly GCA_964533005.1). Taxonomy (GTDB): domain Bacteria; phylum Bacteroidota; class Bacteroidia; order Chitinophagales; family Saprospiraceae; genus UBA6168. The sequence continues at coordinate 4,485 of CAZHLB010000548.1, read as the reverse complement.
TAGCTGGAAACGCCCAGCGTCAATTGGTTGTCTTCGTTGAATTTGACGTCCGAATAAATGGTGTCGTAGTAACCCCGGTGCGGCGTTTGGAGGTGCAGCGAAAGGTGCGGGCGACCTTGCCCTTTGACGTAGCTGCCGGAGTAGGTTTCGCCAAAACTGGAGTACGACCTGCGCCCGTCCTTGCTTTTTAGTTTTTCATGCCACTCCTGCAAAAGCCGACGCTGCTCGTCAAGGCTTGAAACCACGAGTGGCTCGATGCCTGCGAGGGCGGCGGAAATGCGCTCGGCGTGTTTTTTAGTTAATCGCATAGAAGTTGGTGATTTGGTGGTTTGGTGATTTGGTGATTTGGTGTAGGGACGTCAGACGTCCCTACACCAAACCACCAAACCACCAAACCACCAAATCACTATTTTATAATAAAAATGAAAACTTCCACCCTTTCCATTCGTGAGCGGGTCACCCGCCTGGTCGAAAAGTGGTACGTGCTTGAACCGCTCTATTTCCTGATTTGGACGACGCACGAACTGCTCGCCAACCCTCGCATCCAAACCGTCCGCACCGGCGATGGGCGCATCGAGTACAACCCCAATTTCCTCGAAGCCCTTTCCGATGCCGAATTGGGAGAAGTTTTGAAGGCGGAAATCGTTCGCATCCTGCTCAAGCACCCGTACCTGCGGCGCAAAGAAAATGCGCAAGCAGCTTACTTGGCGAGCAACGTCACGCTCAAGGAACACACCGGGACGCCGCTGCCTTTCCCGACCGCCACCGAGGTTTTTGGCTCGAAAGAGTTTGACCGGCGGCACTTTGAATTTTACTACGATGAAATAATGAAGTCGGCGCAGCCGCTCGGCGGCGGGGCAGAGGAGGGAAAAAGCGGCGGCGGCGGAAGTTCTTCGGGCGGAGAAGATTCGACGGGAAATTCAAGCGGCGGAGGCAGTTCCAACTCGCCCGCCAACGCTGACCAGCAGCCCTCGCCCGACCAAAATCAACCCGGCGACGAGGACGATTTTCCGCCCGAACAAGCGCCAACCGACGAGCCGGAACAACCTGAAAATGAACCTCGCCCCAGCCTTCCCGACTACGCCGACGCAACTGCCGCCGGGCACGAAAACACGGAGTTTTGGTCTGAAAATGAATGGATTAGCGCACAGGTGAACGAGAAAATCGAGGTCATCCAGCAAAGCCAAAATTGGGGAACCATCCCCGGCAGTTTGCAGGAAATGATACTCGCCGCCATGCGCCCCCGCCTCGATTACCGGCGCATTTTGGCTGCCTTCCGGCAAAGCGTTTTGTCCAGCCAACGCATCCTGACCCGCATGAAACCGAGCCGCCGTTACGGTTTCGAGTACATGGGCAGCCGCCGTGATTTTTGCACCAAACTGCTGTTAGCCCTCGACGTGAGCGGCTCCGTGCCGAGCCAGGATTTGCGCAAGGCGCTGGGCATGCTCAACCAGTTTTTCAAATACGGCATCCAGTCGGTGGACGTGGTGATGTTCGATACGCAGTTGAAAACCAAGCCGTTGGAGGTGAAAAAAGCCCGGCGCAGCCTGCAAATCACCGGCAGGGGCGGCACCGATTTCAACCCGGTGATGAAATTCCTGGACGAAAATCGGGACTACGACGGGGTGGTGATTTTCACGGATGGCTACGCACCTGCGCCTCGCCCGCCGAAAAACCGGCGCACTAAAATTCTTTGGCTGTTCAATTCGGAGAGGAGCTACCGGGATGGATTTCCGGCGCTGAAAGGGATGGGGAAAGGGGCGTTTTTGAAGTGAGACTACCTCAGAAAAACTATCCGGCAAGAATAAGCTCCCATTTCGTCCACCGCCCACTTACAAGCATAAACGCCGCCCGGCACTTTTTCACCGGAAGCATCGCTGCCGTCCCAACTTGCCGAATGGCTCCCGGCGCTTTTTTCACCATCTTCCAAAACCAGGACGACCCTGCCGTGCAAGTCAACTATTTCCAGCCGGACACGGGTGGTATTTTCAATCGAATATTCAATGCGGGTGCGCTCCCGGAAAGGATTGGGAGCGGTTCGGAGGGCAGCGACGGAAGCCACTTTTTTATCGCCAACCGCTGAGGGTAGGGCAGGTTTGATGAAGCTGTAAAAAATATCTTCCTCGCCGTTGAAGGTCGCCGCCCAAGCCAGGTGAGCGCCTTCATTGTCAGAAATCGAATGGTAGTAATCGCCGATTTTCTGCTGCTGCGGAAAGCCCAAATGCGGGTCGAACGCTTCGCTCAATGCTTCATTTTCCGACCAGGTGGAGCCGCCGTCCAAAGAAAATGAGTAGAAAAGTTTGGAATCATAGCCGCCGGGGTCATCCCTTGTGTCCAGCCAAACCACGTCAATTCTGCCATTCGGAGCGACGGACATCGTGCCGAACCACTGCCAGTTTTCCTCGGATTCGTCCGTGTTGATGCGCACCGGTTCGCTCCAGGTCAAACCGCCGTCTGTGCTTTTGGCAAACATCACGTCGGCTGGGTCGCCATTGGAAAAATTCACGACGGAAGCCAGCAAATAGATATCACCGTGATGCTCGCCGCCGGAGTGGTCAACTTGAATCCAGGCTTGTCCCAGCATCCCCGTCGGGTTGGGCCCAGCGTAAAGTGCCAGGTCGCCGCCCAAGTCAACAGGGACGCTAAAATCCCAAACCAGTTCCTCGCCCGCCACGCCAGCATTGGACGATTTTGAAACCATGAACCCGCCTCCCACGCCGCCGCAAGCGTACAATTCCCCTTCGGGACTCACGGCAAGCGTACCTCTTGTTCCATATCCCGGCTCTTCGATGCACTCCTCGAAACTCGCACCGTTGTCGAGGGAGCGGGTAAACCAACCTTCGGGGCAGCTTGAAATTCCGGGTTTCCAAAAAGCATAGACATTGCCTGAGCCAGCGCCGCCGGTTCTGTCCACTGCCATCCATTGTTTGTCGCCGCCAAAAGCAGGGATGCCTTCGTCCCATTCCGTGCCGGCGGTTTTGAAAACATCGCAGTAATAATTGTCCGTCACGGTCAGGCTGTTGTAAAAAAAGTTGCCGTCGAGGTCGAAGTCCAGCACAGGGTCGGAGCGAAAAATGCCGGGTTGAATCACGCCTGGAAACGTCCAGTTTTCGCCGCCGTCGAGCGTGTAACCATACCCGGCTTGCCGGAAATTGCTGGCGATGGTGTCGAATTGCCGCCAGCCGATTGCCATACGCAGCGGGTTGTTCGGGTCAATGGCAATCGAAGGCTCGTTGGCGGCGTCGCCCAAAATATTCAGCCCGGCATCGTTCACATTTACCTGATGAATGGAAAATTGACTGGATGTAAAATGAAAGGCAGGCGAGGTTGCCTGACCTTCTCTCGGCACGTGGATGTACGGGTCGGATGGCGTTTCGGAGTATTCTTCCGGCGGGAAAATTCGAGCGCCCGGCTGGGCAAAAAGGTTGGCGGTGCAGGTAATCAGTGCAAAAAAAGCGAAGGTTGCGGCGGCGGAAGGAAGGGTGTTTTTCATGCTGTTGCTTTTTATTTTAAATGCAAAACTGGACAAAAAGCTGACACCTGGAAAATGCCTGAAATCGCTGGAATAAATTTCTTTCAGAAATTTATTCCAGCGATTTCAGGCATTTTCCAGGTGTCAGCTTTCGGTGCGGCTTGAAATAGACAGCTTTTCTGTGGATACCTTTGATTTGAAAGGTGAGAACAGCCATGAGTTATCATTTGAAAATCACTTGGATGCTATGGATGCCTTTGATTTGAAAGGTGAGAACAGCACTGCAAAAAAGGGGAAGCAAAAAAGGATTGCTGTGGATGCCTTTGATTTGAAAGGTGAGAACAGCATAGTTAATCTAATCCAGACCAATCTGCCAGCTGTGGATGCCTTTGATTTGAAAGGTGAGAACAGCTTTAATTCATTATAAACTTGTTCAACAATAGCTGTGGATGCCTTTGATTTGAAAGGTGAGAACAGCTTGGTGAATAGGCTTTTGTTGGTTTTTTGGGCTGTGGATGCCTTTGATTTGAAAGGTGAAAACAGCAGACTTCGGAAACGATTTCCACAACGCCCGGCTGTGGATGCCTTTGATTTGAAAGGTGAGAACAGCACACTTGAATAAGCAAGCGGATTGGTGTGCGCTGTGGATGCCTTTGATTTGAAAGGTGAGAACAGCTAAACTTTCCCGCAGCGCATCATTTTTTCACCTCGTCCACTATTTTACCCACGCCACGCAGCCACTCGCCAAATCCCTGCCCGAAGCGGCAGCCAAAGGGAGACTCTGGGGAAAATTGCACTCGATAGCCAGCGCATTTTGCGCTTTTTCAACGTGCGGTTTTCCCCGGGGTCTCCCTTTGTTTTTTGAGCGAATGGCTGGCGAGGCAGTCTGACTCAAACCCATTCATCATGCAACAACCAGCCCTCCCCGCCCGTCCCGAAGGCAAGCGCATTTACCGCTACCCGAACGAGCACAAGTTCTTTTTCGGCAATCTCCTCAACCTCGCCCGCCACAA
>CAZHLB010000547.1:0-5028 GCA_964533005.1 uncultured Saprospiraceae bacterium | reverse complement strand
CTCACCCTCTCACCTCCCTCACCTCTAAAAAAAATGAAAAGTATCCTGACTTTCACGATTGGCATTGCCGCTTCCTTGCTGGCGATTAACTCGGCGGGGCAAACGGCGCTGCAAGTGGTCACCAAGACCATCGAAAAAACCTTCCCGTACAAAAACGGTGTGGAGGTGAACATCGAAGGCGAAAAGGCGGAAATCCAGGTGGAAACCTGGAACAAAAACGAGGTGAAAGTGCTGCTGGAACTGGTCGCCAAGCACCCAACCCGCACCACTGCCGAAAAAGACCTCGACCGGATGAGCTACTCGACCGAGCAGCACGGCAATAAAATTTACTTTCGCAACTACACCGAAAACCCCAAAAACTCGAAGAAACCGGAGTCCGACCTCAAGGCGATTTACACCATCACCCTGCCTGCCGACTGCCCGGTTTACCTGAAAAATCACTTCGGTTTGGCAAACGTCGCCAACCTGCGAAAGGCGCTGCGCATCAACAGCGAATTCTCGAAAATCAAACTGGAAAACCTGAAAGGGCAAATTGGCATTGACACCCGCTTCGGCGACCTGGAAGGCAAGAATATCGAAGGCAACGTGACCATTAATTCCCGCCGCTCCGACCTCACTTTGCACGATATTAAAGGCACCTGGAACATCAATGCCCAGTACGGCGTGCTCAAATTTTTCACCAACCCCAGCCCGGAATTGCTGACCATGAACATCGAAGCGGAAAAGTCGGACGTGTATTTTTTCGACCCGAAACCGAGTGCATACGGCTACACTTTGACGGCGCATTATGGCAATATCACGGTGCCGAGCGACTTGAAATTCAATTACTTAGAGAATTCGAGCCAGTTGAAAAAGGCGATATTTTCTTCCCGGCTGGGGTCGTCAAATATTTCGGTGAAGATTTCTTTTGGGGACATTACCATTCGCAATCCTTGATTTTGAACTAGGATAACCGGGATAAAAAAGGATGTTTGGGATGTATCCCAAACATCCTTTTTTATCCCGGTTATCCTAGTTCAACCATCCGCTTGGCAACTCGTGCCGAAGCGCCCGGCTCACCGAGCCGCTTTCTGATTTCAGCGTAACCTTCCAAAATTTCCCGCCGGGTCTCCATTTCCAGCAATTTTTTCAGCTCCGCCGCCAGCTTTTCCACCGTCAAATCATCCTGAATCAACTCGGCTACCAACTGCCTTTCCGCCAGCAAATTCACCATCGAAATGAACTTCAAATCCCGGCTTACGAGCAGGCGGGCGAGTAGGTAGGAAAGCTTGTTTCCCCGGTAGCAAACGACTTGGGCAACGTTGAAAAGCGCCGTTTCCAGCGTCGCCGTGCCGGAAGTGACAAGTGCGACAGCGGCGTGGCGAAGCAAGGCGTAGGTTTGGTTTTCAACTAAAAAAACGCCTTGGTTTTGCTTCAAAAACGGCTCGTAAAATGACCGTTCCACCGAAGGCGCACCTGCGACAATAAATTGATAATCAGGAAACAAGGCTGGCATTTGTAGCATCGTGCCGAGCATTCTTGTGATTTCCTGGCGGCGACTGCCAGGCAGCAAAGCGACGATGGGTTTGCCTTTTTTCAAGCCATTTTTTTCAAAAAAATCGTCTGTCGCTTGCTCGCCTTGTAATGCAATCACATCCATCAAAGGATGCCCGGCGAAGTCCACTTCGACGCCATGTTTTTGGTAAAAATCCTTTTCAAAAGGCAGGATGACGAACATCCTGTCCACCGCCTCCCGAATAATTTTCACCCGGCTCGTGTGCCACGCCCAAAGCTGCGGCGAGATGTAGTAAAAGACTCGAATGCCCTGCTTTTTCGCCCAGGTAGCCATGCGCAGGTTGAAACCTGGGTAGTCAATCAAAATGAGTACATCCGGCTGAAAATCAAGGATATCCTTTTTGCAAAAACGGAAGTTGCGGGCGATGGTAGGTAGGTTTTTCACCACTTCGAGGAAGCCCATGAATGCCAGTTCCCGATAGTGTTTGACGAGCGTTGCGCCAGCGGCAGCCATCAAGTCGCCGCCCCAGCAGCGGAAAGTGGCGGTAGGGTCTTCCTTTTTCAAGGCTTTGAGGAGGTTCGAGCCGTGCAGGTCGCCGCTGGCTTCGCCTGCAATCAGGTAATATTTCATGAAGACTTGGTGATTTGGTGATTTGGTGATTTGGTGGGTGGGTCGTCCGACGTCCCACCACCAAACCACCAAATCACCAAATCACCATTTTTTTTAACCTTCGAGCGCCAAAATTAAAATCAGATTATCCATGCAGACGAAGGAAGTTCACTACTCAGACTATCTCCAACTCGACAAAATCCTCCAGGCGCAAACGCTTGAAAGCGACCTGCACGGCGCTCATGCGCACGACGAAATGTTGTTCATCATCATCCATCAGGCGTACGAGCTTTGGTTCAAGCAGGTGCTTTTCGAGATTGACTCGATTGCCCAAATTTTGAGTCAGCCGGAAATCAACGACAACTCGCCCGACCTGCAAACGGTCGTCCATCGCATGACCCGCATCGCCACGATTTTGAAAGTAGCGGTGCATCAAATTGACATCATGGAAACCATGACTCCGATGGATTTCCTCGATTTCCGCAATTTCCTGCGCCCGGCTTCTGGCTTCCAAAGCTGGCAATTCAAGCTGACGGAAGCCCGCCTGGGCTTGCGCTACACCGAGCGTTTTGCGCAAGAATACTACATCTCGCAGTTGCGGATGGAGCATATTCAACTCATCAAAGAGAATGAAAAACAGCCGTCCCTACTCGATTTGGTGAATGGCTGGCTGGAGCGGATGCCCTTTTTTGACCAGGTGGAAAATTGGAAAAACTACCAGCCCATTTTTCCCGCAGAGCGGGACGAGCAGCCGTTTTGGAACGACTACAAAAACCTGTACGAACGCAGCCTGATGGAAAACGAGAAGTACAATTTGCGCTCGTTTTTGAAGGTGTTTTTTGGCGAAGAAGAACTAGGAACTGGCAACGAAGAAGCTCGGCGACTTAGTCCGAGGGCTTGCCGGGCAGCATTGTTCATCATTTTGTACCGAGGCTATCCGATGCTGCAAGCGCCATTTCAACTGCTGAATTTGCTGCTGGAAATTGACGAGCAACTTTCCACCTGGCGCTACCGGCACGTGAACATGGTGCATCGGATGATTGGCATGAGGACGGGAACGGGCGGCTCCTCCGGCAAAGATTACCTGCATGGCGCACTGACGAAGCACTACATTTTTAAAGAAGTGGCGGCGCTGACGAGCTTTCTCATCGAGCGGAAGAGCCTTCCAAAACTGAGCGCAGAACTGGAAAGCAAACTCGGTTTTTGAGGATTTGGCGCAGTATTTACCTCCTGGGGAAAAACTTATTCAACATGAAAAATCTTGGAAACCTTCTTTTTGGCGTCCTTTTTTTGGGCGCAATTTCAATCCTTTCAACAGGTTGCCCTGTCGGAATTGAATACCCGCTGGGCAAACCCGGCGAAGAAAAAATTGACGCCCGCCTGCTTGGTACCTGGGTCGCCCTGAGCGATTCGGCGGAAATTTTGAAGGTGAAAATTGCCAAAGCCACCGACTATTCTTACGAGGTAGAAGTCCTGGAATCCGGCGAAAACTACATGGCAGAAGGCACGCAATTCAAAAGCTGGGCGACCGAATTGGCTGGCAAAAAATTCATCTACTCGCAATCCTCAGACTCGGACGAGGTAGATTTTTACCTCTACCAATATGAGTTCGACGTCAACCGCCAACTGGTTATCCACGACGTGAGCCTGCTGGTCGGCGGCACGGATGCGGTCACTTCCACGGAGGCTTTTCGCAAGGAAGTTTTCGCTTCGCTGAAAATGTCGAACTGTTTGACAGCGGAGTTGAAGTATCGGAAGGAGTGAAACTGGCTTGGGCAGGTGTCGCCAAACTCCAGTTTGGCGAAGAGCTACGCCGCCAAACTGGAGTTTGGCGACACCTGAAAAGAAAAAGGCAAAAGCGGGCGACCCCACTTTTGCCTTTTTCTTTTCCCTTTTTCCTTCAAAGCCTACCTGTTGCTGTACCGCAAAAGCAGGTAAACCAGCATCACCAGCGAAGAAAGCGCCGCAGAAACGTAGGTCATCGCAGCCCACCAAAGAGCGTCTTTTGCGCCTGCGTGTTCCGTGCCGCTCGCCACGCCCGTTTCATCCAGCCAGACCAATGCCCGGCGGCTCGCATCGAATTCCACCGGCAAAGTGATGAAGGCAAAAGCCGTCGTGATAGCATATAATATAATGGTGATGAGCATGAGCGCCGGAAACGTATTCGCAAACATGAAAGCGCCAATCAATAAAAACTGGAGCGCCCCCGATGCCACATTCACGACCGGCACGACGGCAGAGCGCAATTGCAGCCAGGCGTAAGCATGAGCGTGTTGCACGGCGTGACCACACTCGTGCGCCGCCACCGCCGCCGCTGCCACCGACCTGCCTTGATACACGTCGGGGCTGAGGTTCACGGTCTTCGTGAGCGGATTGTAGTGGTCGCTGAGGAAGCCTTGTCCTTGCGTGATATTTACGTCGTTGATGCCGTAGTGCCGCAACATGGCAGCCGCCACTTCGGAGCCGCTCATGCCGTTGCGCAGTACGACCTGGCTGTAATGTTGAAACTTGCTTTTCAGCCTCCCGCTGATGATAAAGCCGACGACGGAGAGAATGCCGGCAATAACCAGATACATCATGTCAAATTTGTTTTTGGTGAAAAATGAGTTTGAATTAGCTCGACTAAAACGGATGAAAGCCCCGTTTGGATTTGCTTTTCGACGAGCGGCACTGTAGTCGCCAAATTTATTTGGCTGACTCCCACGAACGGAGATGAGTCTGAGGCTGTATCATAAGTCGTTAGGCACGTCTGCAAGTCGCTTTTGTCATCCTCGCAGAGGAACCGTCCTGTCCCGTATGCCGCCTGCAAGTCGCTTTTGTCATCCTCGCAGAGGAACCGTCCTTACCCGTGTGCCGCCTGCAAAAAGGGCTTGCAGGCGGCACACGGGACAGGACGGTTCCTCTGCGAGGATGACAAAAGCGAC
>CAZHLB010000546.1:0-5028 GCA_964533005.1 uncultured Saprospiraceae bacterium | reverse complement strand
GAACCCCGCAGTTCGGGTACGGAAATGCGGGGTTCAAAACCCCGCCGCTCGGAAAGCCTGCTTCGAATAACCAAGTTATAGCTCGGATGTAAAAAGATAGATTGATGTCCTATCAGAAAAATATAGAGGAAGCGGGCGCACCCCGCATCGCCATCATCGGCTTAGGTCCCGTCGGGCTAATCCTCGCCGTGCATTTGCAGGAAGCAGGCTGCGAAGTCGCCCTTTGCGACAACGACCGCATCAAAATCAACCTCATCCGAAAAGAAGGCGTCCGGCTCGAAGGCGTCATTCAGCAGCAGTGTTTTTTCAAAAACATTTTCACGGACATCGGGGAAATGAAAGACTTCCGGGCGGACACCTTCGTCGTCTCCCTGAAAACCTACCAGACCGCCGCCGTGCTGCCGGCGCTGGCGGAACTGCAAACGGAAAACGCCACTTTCATCAGCGCCCAAAACGGCATTGACGTGGAGCACATCCTGTCGGAGGCGCTCGGCGAATCGTCAACCCTGCGCATGATTATCAATTTCGCCGGAAACCTCCTGTCGCCCAACGTGGTCAAAGTCACCTTTTTCAACCCGCCCAACTACCTCGCCTCGGTGGACGACAGCCGCACGGAAGCGGCGGAAATCTTCGCCGCCCACCTCCACCTGGTCGGCATTCAAACCGAGGTCATCAATTCCTTTGAGTTGCTGCGAAGGAGTTGGGAAAAGACCATCCTCAACGCCTCCCTCAGCGCCCTTTGCGGCGTCGGCAGGCTGACCATGCGGGAAGCGATGCAGATGCCCAACACCATCGAAATCATCGAGCAAGTCATCGGCGAGGCGGTCGAGGTGGCAGCGGCGGAGAAGATTCATTTCGAGGACGATTTCATCCGAAAATGCCTGCGCTACCTGCGCAAAGCGGGCGACCACTTCCCCTCGCTCGCCGTTGACCTCATCAACCACCGCCCCACCGAAATTGACTTTTTCAACGGCAAAATCGTCGAGTACGGGCGCAAGCACTACATCCGCACCTCGCTCAACCTCGCCTTCACCAACATGGTCAGGGCGATGACCCAAAAAAGTTTCAGCACTTCCATCGCCGGGGACGCCAGCCTGTTGAAACTGCCGCTCAACGGCTCGAAAGCGAAAACCAAACCCGGCGGACGATGCTTCCTCGGCATTGACCTCGGCTCGGCATACACCAAATTCACGGTGATTGACGAGGCGGAAAACATCGTTTTCCAATCCGCCCACCGCACCCTGAACCGGGAGCGCATCGCCATGTCGCACGTCGCCCAAGCCATCCGGGAGGAATTCGACATCGCTTTCAGTTGCGCCACCGGCTACGGGCGCAAGACCTTTTCCGATTGCGACCTCGTGAAAACGGAGATTTACAGCGCCGCCAAAGGCGTCTCGAAATACTTCTCCGGCGCAAAAACCATCCTCGACATCGGCGGCGAAGACATCAAAACCATCCACTGCGACGAGCGAGACCAGGTGGAAAATTTTTACCTGAACGACAAGTGCGCCGCCGGCACCGGCTCCTTCATCGTGGAAGTCGCCGAGCGGGCGGACATTCCCATCGGCGAGATGAGCAACCTGGCGTCCAAGTCCAGCTTCGGCAAGGAACTGAACAGCTTTTGCACCGTCTTCGCCAAAACGGAAATCATGAAATGGCTCTTCGAAGGCATCCCCGTCGAGGACACGGCGAAGGGCATCTACCTGTCCATCGCCAACCGGGTCGCCAAGATGCGGCTGGCGCCGGGCGTGCCTTTGTTTATGATTGGCGGGGTGATTGGCTGGCATCCTTATTTGAAAACGGTGCTGGAGGAGCGGCTGAAATGTGCTGTTCAAATTATTGAGAAGCCGCCGATTGGGGTTTGTTTGGGGGCGGCGGTTTTGGGTCGGGTGGGTTTTTTGGGGCGTGGTTTTAATTTTGAGGGGGGGGTTGCTATGGAATAGGTGGGGAGAATTTTACATTTGCCTGGGAACGAGTAAGCGAAGACGCATAGCGGGTTTGGTTAGTCGTTTTCAGAATGGACGTGGTTAGTCACTAATTAAGTAAGAAAATGAGTAAAAATGAATGCATCCAGCTATTAAAAGAGATTCTTCCTGCCCTGGAAAGAGAATATTCACTCAGTTACTTGGGATTGTTTGGCTCATTTGCTTCAAATACCTTTCGAGAAAAAAGCGATGTTGATGTTTTAGTCTCTTTTACAAAACCTCCAAGTTTATTTCAATTAGTTGAAATTGAGAAAAAAATAAAAGCCCAATTAAACCGTAAAGTTGATGTAATCTTAAAAAAAGCAGTTGATTCAGATTTTTACAATCGAATTAGCAAGGATTTAATTGAAATAAAGAAATAACTATGCAGAAAGAAGAAAGACTTTTTATCCTTCTTAACGATATTTTGGATAAATGCGTAATATCCCAAAATATAGTCCAGACTTTTAGTAAGAAAGAATTTTTAGTAAATCAAACAGCACAACTTGCTGTTGAAAGATGCTTGGAAATCATCAGCATTAGGGCCAACTTTTATTTAAGGTTAGTCAAAAATAAAAACATCAAAATTCATTCAATTCTGTATAATGTTGCTTACTGGCAAAGAAAGCTAAATCACAACTACCAAAAATTGCCAGCAGATACGATTTGGAAGACAGTGAAAGAATTGCATTCGCTGGAAGCCTTAATGAGAGATATGCTTCGTGACCGTATATCTGACAAGATAACAACACATCGAAATCCCAAGTCAACTTTCGTATTAAATCCTGGTGAAAATGTTCCTCTTTCTCCAAAGTATTTAGACAATTATGTAGCCCCATATCTCGCAGCAATTCAAGACATACAAAGATAAATTGACAAAATTGATGGAAAGCCACCCAAAGAAATCGAAATTGAATTCATCAGAAAATACAATCCATATACCGTAGGAATGGTGGGAGAAGGGATAAAAGCTATCGAATTTATTAGGGACAATGTGGTGCCATGGAGAAGGGAACACGCAAAAAATATCGCAAAACTGGAGCAAGAAAGAAAACGAATTGAAATCGAAGAGATTAAAAACAAAATTGAAAGAGATAAAAATGAGAACCATGATAAGCATTTGCTTGAGCTTGAAAGAATGCGATTAGAAAACGAAAAATTAGAGACTCAACTTTGGGATGCTAAAATGGACTTGGCATTTAAGTTTGTTGAGAAGGCATTCCCCCAATTAAGCGAAAAGGATAGAGTAAAATACTTGGGACAGATGTTACAACCCCTAAGTGATATCATTTCAAGCCCTCTTAATCTTGAAGCAGTGGACGAATCAGATGAAGAAAAACAAGGTTCTTCATGATTTCGTGTGGGTAAACATCTATCATCTTGTAACCGCCCGTTTCAACGGGCGGGACGCCCAATGCCCGTCCCCCATCTATCATCTTTACAAAACATCCGCATCAGATGTTGATGTCCTGTAAAGATGATAGATGTGAGGTAGGGAGTGCTGCAAGCCCCGCCGTTGAAACGGCGGGTTACAAGATGATAGATGTTTACCCCACGAAATCACGAAGAACCTTCAAAAAAGAAGAAAACCACCCCCTGTCCGGCAGCACATTTTCACCGCAAGCCGGCATGAGCTAAAAAAGAAAACCCAGCCTACCTGACCATCCTGCCTTGTTTACCTGCAAATCATTTGCACGGTAGTGATTTAGCCATAGCGCATCCATGCACCACAAACAAAAAGGCATCGCCATCGCCTACGACGACATTTATTTAGTCAACGGCGCCCGCACGCCCTTCGGCAAGCTCTGCGGCACGCTCGCAGGCGTCTCGCCCACCGACCTCGGCATCTGCGCCAGCCGGGCGGCGCTGGAAAAATCGGGCGTGAAAGGCGAAGACATTGACCAGGTCATCTTCGCCAACATCGGGCAAAGCTCGCCCGACTGCTACTTTTTGCCCCGGCACGTGGGGCTGTATGCGGGCATCCCGGCGGGCGTTCCGGCGCTGATGGTGCAGCGGATTTGCGGCTCCGGCTTCGAGGTCATCGGGACGGGGGCGGAGCAAATCACGCTGGGCAAGGGAGAAGCCATCCTCTGCGGCGGCACGGAAAACATGAGCCTCGCCCCGACCGCCTCCTTCGGCAACCGCATGGGCTACGCCCTCGGCAAACCCAATTTCGTGGACATGCTCTGGGAAGCCCTGAACGACACCGCCGCCGTGCCGATGGGCTGCACCGCCGAAAACGTGGCGCAAAAACACGGCATCACCAGAGCCGAAGCCGACGAGTTCGCCAAGCTGTCCGTTGACCGGGCGCTGGCGGCGGCGGAGCGGGGATTTTTCAAAGAGGAAATGGTCGTGATGAACCCGGCGGTGTTCGAAGCGGAGGGCTTGAAGCCTCGAAAAATGAGCCTGCCGAAAGGCGTGAGGGATTTTGCCAAAGACGAAAACATCCGCCCCTCCACCCTCGAAGACATGGCGAAGCTGCCCCCCGTTTTCGCCAAAGACGGCGTGCAAACCGCCGCCAATTCGAGCGGCATCGTGGACGGAGCGGCAGCGGTGGTGGTCGCCTCGAAAGCCTTCGTCGCCGCCAAAAAATTGAAGCCGCTTGCCCGCATCGCCGCCTCCGCCACCTGCGCCCTCGACCCGAATTACATGGGCTTGGGCCCCGTGCCCGCCATCCGCCTGCTGCTCGACGTGGCGGGGCTGACGCTCGCCGACATCGGCTTGATTGAAATCAACGAAGCATTTGCCGCCCAACTCATCGGCTGCGAGCGGGAACTGGGTCTCGACCGCCGCCTGCTCAACGTCAACGGCGGGGCGATTGCGCTGGGGCACCCACTGGCGGCGACGGGGACGAGGCTTTCGCTCACGCTGGCGAGGGAAATGAATTTGCGGCAGGTGAGGTACGGCATCGCTTCCGCCTGCATCGGCGGGGGACAGGGGATTGCGATTTTGTTTGAAAATCCGAACCTGGGAAGTTAGGAGGGGACTTGAAGTTTAATGCCGTCAACTTCTGCGCGAGACGCGGGGAGGATGGGAACACGGATGACACGGATTGGGCGGATTT
>CAZHLB010000545.1:0-5050 GCA_964533005.1 uncultured Saprospiraceae bacterium | reverse complement strand
ATGCCAGCGCTTGCGGCAGCAACACTGGCGCAGGTGCGTGCAGGTGGTTTTCGCCGCTTTTCATAGGCAACTGCGAGTGGTCGTGCGCCGGTTGGTGCCGGGCGAAATCGCTGCCGTAGTGAAGTTGGAGATATTGGAAAAAAGTGGTTTGCGGAATTTGCTCTTTGTGTTCCTGAAAATGCTTGAACAGCAGCGGCAATCTCGTCAATTCTTCCTGCGCCTGACCCGGCACGAGCGTGGCGAACAGGAAAAGTGGAAGAAGAAATATTGCCGTTAACCTGGGCATGAGTGGAAATTGATTTCAAAAACAACCTTCCTTTTTGAACCAAAGTTGAACGGTGAGGTGGGTGCGGGTAGGTGATAATTGTCAGCCGTCGGCAAATTTTGTAGCGGCGGGGGGGGGGGCCCCCCCCCGCGGGGGGGGGGGGGCGGGGGGGGGCCCCCCCCCCCCCCCGGGGGGGGGGCGCGCGGCCCCCCCCCCCCCCGCCGCTACAACGGGTCATTCGATGACCTCTACTTCGTGCGCTTGCAGCACATCTTTTTTCTCTCCCGCCAGACTTATAAACGCAATCACCTTGCAGTTTTCCTCCTTCCAACCGGCAGGCAAAACGTAGTCAAAAGTCTTGCTGACGACCGCACCGGCGCTCAGGGTTTCCGTCAGCGGCACGCCATCGTAAGGCGTCAACATTCCACGCAGGACGTGTTTGTGAACGTAGTCAGGCTTTGGGTCTGGACTGGCAGGCGTGAGTTGGTAGTCCTGAATTCCACTCTCGGTAATCATGATGCTCAGGCGCACGTCCGGCTCGGCGATTTCTTCCTGAACGAACAACTTGACTTTTACCTGCAAATCCCGGCTGGCGGCATCGAAACTTGGCTCGATGTCAATTTTCACGACCGGGTCGGGCGCTTTTTCCTGCAAAACGAAGCCTGCCCACTGCGCCTGTCCCAGTTGCAAATCGAACTCGCCGTCAAATTTTTTCCGGTTCACAACGGCAGTCGGGTAGCCGAAAGGCTCGCCGACGTAGCTCAAAATCGAGCTGCCTTCCGTCGTGGTAAAATCGTAGAGGCTTTGAGAATAGGGTATCGAAAAGTCCCCGGCATGGATGGACACGGCTATCAATTGCGGCGAATTGGCAACGAGCAAATCCTCGATGATGGCGCTGCCGGCAGGGCAATTCACGCAGCGGACGCCGGTGAATTCTTCCACCAAAACCTGCCGCTTTTGCTCGCTGACCGCAGGCGGCTCGACGGGGCCCATGCTGCCTGTGACGAGGGGTGGGATTTCTTCGCAAGAGATGAAAAAACTGAAGAGTGCGATTGAAAAAATGAGGCGCTTCATGCTTATTTTTATTGCCTACCAGCCCCACTTACGCTGATTAAATGATTGATGATTACATGATGTAATCATGTAATCATCAATCATTTAATCAGCGTAAGTGAGTGAGTAGCGGCTATTTTTTTATTGAATCAAGATAAATCAAAACGTAGAGTTTA
This sequence comes from uncultured Saprospiraceae bacterium, assembly GCA_964533005.1. Taxonomy (GTDB): domain Bacteria; phylum Bacteroidota; class Bacteroidia; order Chitinophagales; family Saprospiraceae; genus UBA6168. Next base: position 3,556 of record CAZHLB010000545.1, on the reverse strand, counting down.
CAGTGACTTTAAACCCTTTGAAAGCAGGCTCCAACCTGCAAATCCCGCCGGAGCAAACCACTCCTTCCACCTGCTTCACGTAGCTCAGGGAAAAGCGGTTGGATTTGAAAGTATAATAGACATCGAGCCGGGGGTAGAAAATAGTCTCGTGCTCGCCCTTTTCGTTGCGGGGCGAGAGCTTGCCGGGCGAGATATTGTACATATTCGAGGCAGTGAATGACCAATGCGGCGCTATACTGAACTCTGCCAAACCGAAAAGCCAGTTGCCGTGGTCGCCCCGGACGTCGCCCTTTTGTTTGGCGACGGTCATGTACTGCCCCTCGATTCGCAACGACTTTTTCCGGCTGAATTTGTAGAGAAAATCAAAGTACGGCGTGATAGTCTCCACCTGCGGCACACCCGGCTTTCCCTGATAAATTTCCTGGTTGTATCGCTGCACCTGCACCCCGCCTAACAGCGTCCAGGTCTTCTCGTGTTTGTAGTAAAATTCGGTGTAAAGCTCCCGGTAAAGTTGGGTGCCGTCGAGGTCGTCAATGCTGGAAAAATTGACGTTCAGGCTCAGGTTTTTTTTCAACGCATAGCGCACATCTGCCTGAAAACCAAGCTCTCCGACAAATTGTGTGGCGGCGGCGTAGCGGGAAAGCAAGCGATAAGTATTCACCCTTGTCATCGGTGGAATGAAGTGCAGCAAGCCTCGATTGCCCTCCTCCTGCGGTCTTGCCCGGAAGTCAAAATTTTCGGTGCGTTTGCCTTCGAGTGTGATGCCCCAGCCTTTGTTGGCGTAGTTCAAACTGGTGTAAATCACGCTCCCTTCTGCCTGCACAAACCTGCCAACGACCGTGTCGCCGGAGGTCGTGATGCGCTCCTCGAAAGGATTGATGAAGGCATCTTTCGACTTCCACGCCGCCTCTGCGTACCAGGTGAAATGCCCCGCCGTCAGCGTGTTGTAAAGCGAGAGCGCATACGTGTTGTATTTCGGAGTGAAAATATCCTCCTTGCGGAAGGTGTTGAGCGTTGCAACGAGCGAGTTCATGGAGGCATCGTCGAGGGTGCGACCGACGATGCCGATGCCAGGGGCGAGGGCAATTTTTGAAGAATCCGAGCCGACAAAACCATCCAAAGCGACGCCTCGCAGGATGCTTTTGTAAGATTTTAGCACGTTGCTTTCCTCGTCAATCAAGTTCCGTTGCCGCCCGGTGAAGACTTTGATTTTCCAATTCGGCGTCAATTCGTAGGTCAGCCGGACGCCAAAAAGCGCCTGGTCAATCGCCAGCGGGCGCTCCTCGTAGGCTCTGAAAATGATGCCGCTGCCAATCATATCGTACAAGTAACCCGCCGAAATGCCCAGCTTGTGAATGGTCTTGCTGACATACCACCGACCAATGCCTTGCGCCGTGTACGACCCGGTAGGATTGAGCAGGTTGGAATTTTGGAAAGCGTCGAAGCGGATGCCGAAGTCGAAGCCCCAATTGCTGTAATTCAGGTTGAGCCAGGCGTCTGCACCGTAAAGTTGCCGGTCGTACTGTGGCGTGTTGACAGCGCCGATGAAAGTGTCACGGATGAAAAAATTGCCGTTCATCTCCAGGTTGCCGGAAAAACGACCGCCGTTGTTTGTGCTTTTTTGCTCTTCCGTGTCTTGCGCCATGACGCTTGCGCAAAGGCAGGCGGCGAGCAGGAAAGAGAGCCAATGTTTTGAGTTCATATTTTGAATGGTTTCGTTTTTACGTTAAATCATGGTGATTTTAAAAATCACCATGATTTAGGCAATCCTCAGCCCGTTTCGGACTGGTCTTTCCGGCGTTAAAATGGTCACCTCCTTTCCTTCGCCGACCACGCCCAAAACCAGACATTCCGAGAAAAAATCAGCGATTTGCTTCGGCGGAAAATTGACGACGGCGATGATTTGCTTGCCCACCAAATCCTCCTTCGAGTAGAGTTTGGTCAGTTGCGCCGAGCTTTTTTTCAAGCCCAAATCGCCGAAATCAATGGTGAGTTTCCAGGCAGGATTTCTCGCATTCGGAAAATCCTGCGCCTCCACCACCGTACCGACTCGCATTTCTACTTTTTCAAATTCTTCCCAAGTGAGCATGGTGACTTTGATGGAAAAGGCAATCTCAAAGCTGACAGGTGGAAAATTTCTTTCAGAAATTTTCCACCTGTCAGCTTTAGGCTAAATTCAATGGTAGAGGCGTGGTTAATGGCAGGTTAAGCAGAGCAAACTCGCCCCGGTAGGTCTAAATTTTCAGGCTACTTTTGACCGCTCTTGAAGAGGCAGTTAGACCTGTCAGCACTTGAAGTGCTGACAGGTCTGGCGGCTCAAAAGTAGCCAATCCGCTTTCCGCAATCATTTTTTCACCAAACAAAATAGCTGATAGATGAAGCACACGACCATTTTGCTTTTTGTCCTAACCATGTTCGCATTCGCAGCTTCGGCGCAAAAAACCTTGCCCAGCGTGAACGTGAAAACGCTCGACGGCAAAACCGTCAACCTGAAAGACTACGCCGCCAAGTCCAACAAAGTCATCATCGTTGACTTTTGGGCGACCTGGTGCACGCCGTGCAAAAAAGAACTCGACGCCATCGCCGAAGTGTACCCGGAATGGCAAAAAAAGTACAACGTAGAAGTGCTCGCCATCACGATTGACAATCAGCGGGCGCTGCCCAAAGTGCCGTCCATCGTGGAGACGCAGGGCTGGGAATTCACCGTTTTCGCCGGAAACGAAAATGACATGCAGACCGCTTTCAACTTCCAGACCATCCCGCAGACGATTGTCGCCGACAAGTCGGGCAAGGTGGTTTTTGAGCACAATGGCTACGTGCCGGGGGATGAAGATGAACTGGAGAAGGCGGTGGCGAAAGCTGCCGGGAAGTAAGTAGGCAAGTAGCTGAGTAGGCAGTAGGCGAGTAAACGAAAACGGGCGGTGTTTGAAAAAACATCGCCCGTTTTTGTTGTAGGCAAAAACGTCGGCAGGGTTCGCATCCCTGCCGACGTTGAGTTTTCAGATTTTAAAGCAAACTGCGCATATCCATTTTCAACACATCCGACCAAAAAGGTCTTTTCAAATCCCCACCGCCCTGCTTTGAATATTTGTGCCACTCCCTCGTCTGGAAGTCCAGCACGAAACCTTCCTGAATGCCGAACTCTGTCTCGTCAATCAGCTTTCGCAACTTGCGAAAATCGCTACGCCAGCCGAAATGCGTTGCTACTTCGATAATCACCGGAACGCTCAGGTTTTCATTGTCTCGAAATTGAATGTCAGGGCACTTGCTTTCCGAGTTGCCGGGGTCAATGTCTGCTTCCGGGAGCACCTCGAAGTTGAATTTGCCTTCTTCAAAAAGCCGGTCAAGTTTGACAATTAGCTTTTTTATAACTCGCTGGTGGTCGAGGGTCGAAAGGTTCCCAGTTTCAATTTCGGCTGCTTGAACAGGCATTGGAAAATTTTTTTTGAAAATACCCGGGATGCTTCATTTCTCGGGTTACGCAACCGAGGTCGGGGGCGAAAAGCTGACAGGTGGTTTTTGGATGTTGCGGTTGAAAAATTGAAAATTTTTCAAC
>CAZHLB010000544.1:0-5062 GCA_964533005.1 uncultured Saprospiraceae bacterium | reverse complement strand
AAGCATTGATTCACCAACAAGAGCTAAAAAGCTATGCAGGATAAACTTCCACATATTGACCGAAAATTCACCGACCGTGCTTGGGGCGAGATGCGCCAGATGCTCGACCGGGAAATGCCGACCGAACGGCGGCGCAGAGTTTTTTTTTGGTGGTGGCTCGTGCCGGTGGGTTTGGTTTTGGGATTTGCGGCTTGGGGATTTTTGAAAAATAATAACTCGAAGCCCGCCGCTCCGCCTGCCGTTGCACCGACGCAACCCATTGCCGACAAACCTTCTCTGATGCCTGCCGATGCCAATTCAACCGCATCATCTGAATCAACCATTCATCAAGAAAGCCCCGGCAATATTTCTCAAGCTACAAATCCAAAAACTCCAGGGACATTTCAGCAGACAACTGAGAAGAAGATGGCTGCCCCTAGTTTTCGGGACAAGCAATTCCCGAAGGAAACCACTGCGTCTCATGTGTCTAACCTGAGCGACGCAAAGATTCCCTCCGGGAATGACCTGCCCCGAAACATCGGTGACAAAGAGGTAGGAATTGCCAAAGTGGAATCATCTAATATATCAGAGATGCCCGCTCAACGCCAAATGGATTTGCCTGTAAAGTTGCCTCAAAACGCCTGGGCTGAATTATCGCATTCCGCAAAAACACCTTCGCTTCTTCTGCCTGATTTTCAGCAAAATCGATTGCCAACAACCCCGGCAGCGCTCGAATTGCCAGTGAAAAAAGCCGAAACGAATCCATCCAGCCTCGCATTTTACGCAGGCGGAATGGCTGCAGGCGGCAGTCCTGCGAATGGTTTGGCGATGGGTTCGATGGCAATTATTCCACTGAAAAACAGCAAGTTGTCGCTGGAAGGCGGCTTGGGTTATGCACTGGTGCAGCAACCGCTTTCGGTGCAGGTGAATCTGGATGCCCAACTTGGTACAGCCGATAACGAGGATGAACTTTTGTACAGCATCCGGACAAATTTTGGCAGCAAGTCGGCGCCTGAGAATGCCTACTCCTCCACCAATTATTCCACCGGGTTACAACTGCACTACTTGCAAACACCCCTGTTGGTGAACTATGCTTTAGGGACGAAAATTTCAGTGCAAGGCGGTGCGGTAGTTGGACTTTTGATAAACACGGCAAAAGGCTTCGACCAGCAAATTCAACTCGATGCAGGCGGCAATGACCCAATTGTCAACGAAGCCGATTCTTCCGTAAAAATTCCGCTCTCCCGCTTCGACCTGGCAGCTACAGGTGGTCTAAGCTGGAAGTTTTTACCAGCACTCGCCCTTGATTTCAAATATCAATTTGGCATGAAGGACTTGCTCAAGTCCAATGGCATTGGCGATTACAACCGCTTGTTTCAGCTTTCCCTTCGATATGAAGTAAAAAGTAAAAAGGCAAAAGGCAAAAGTTGAAGTAAAAAGTCGGGAAGGCAAAAGTGAGCGCCATCACTACTTTTGCCTTTCCCACTTTTGTCTTAAACTTTTGCCTTTTTACTTTTCACTTTTTCCTTCTATGACTTGCCAACGAGACAAATTCAGCCTTCCCGACGACGTCGCCTACCTCAATTGCGCCTACATGTCGCCACTGCCAGAAACAGTGGAAATGGCAGGCTATCAAGCCGTTGCACGAAAAACATTGCCGTATGAAATCTTTCCCAAAGACTTTTTCGAGCCGGTAGCAAACTTGAAAAAGCAGTTCGCCCACCTCATTAATGCGGATGATTTCGAGCGCATTGCCATCATCCCTTCCGTTTCGTACGGCATGGCGAATGTTGCCCGAAACGTGAAGGCGTCGCCTGGGCAAAACATCGTGCTCGTGGAGGACATTTTCCCCAGCAATTATTACTGTTGGAAACGACTGTCGGACGAATCCGGCGCAAAGCTGCGCATCGTCCAAGCCCCGCCGCAAGGAGAGGGTAGGGGAGCAGTCTGGAATGAAAGACTGCTCGAAGCCATTGATTCTCAAACCGTTTTGGTCGCCGTGCCGAATGTTCATTGGGCAGATGGTACTTTGTTTGACCTAAAAGCATTGCGTCAGCGAAGCAAAGAAGTTGGGGCGATGCTCGTGGTGGACGGTACGCAATCCGTTGGCGCAATGCCTTTCGACGTGGCTGAAATTCAACCCGATGCCCTCGTTTGCGCTGGCTACAAATGGCTGCTTGGAGCTTATGGCTTCGGCATGGCATACTTCGGCGAAAATTTCGACGGCGGCACACCCATCGAGGAAAATTGGATAAACAGGCTCGACAGCCACCGCTTTGAACGGCTTGTTGATTACCAGGACGAGTACCAGCCAAAGGCGCACCGATACTGCATGGGCGAAAACAGTCAGTTCATTTCCGTGCCAATGCAGGCGGCAGCGTTGGATATGATTTTGAGCTGGGGCGTTGAAAATATTCAGGCTTATGCACGGCAATTAAGCGAGCCTTATCTGGCGCAACTTGTCTCGCTTGGCTGTTGGGTAGAAGATGCCCAGTGGCGAGGCGGTCACCTGGTAGGAGTTCGTTTTCCAAAAGGCGTTGATTTGAAAATGCTACAAGAAAAGGCTGCGGCTGCGCAGGTTTATGTATCGTTCCGAGGGGATTCGGTGCGGATTTCGACGCACGTTTGGAATAATGAGCGGGATTTCGAAAAGCTGATGGAGGTGCTGCGAAATTTTAAGTAGTCAATACCCTTCCCTCCGTTTTCGCCAATAATCAGGATGGCGTTTGTCATGCAGGATGGCAAAGACCATAACTTCGGGTTGGTTTTTTTCAAATTCAAAAAATACTTTGTAGGGAAATTGCTTCAAGTGGGCGTACCGAACATTGCCTTCAACTGATGGATGAATAGAAGGAGCATTTTCTATCATTTCTAATGTTTCCGTCAGTCGAAAAGAGAAATCAAAGCCAAGCCCCATTTTTTGTTGTTCATAATACGCCGAAGCTTCATCATAGTCCTCGAGAGCTTCATCGGTAAGGTCAACAGTGTAGTTCATAAAGGCCAATTGTATTTTTTATGAATTTTTTCACGGGCTTCCCGCCAAGGAATTCTCTTTTCAGGGTGAGCACGTCCTTGCTCAATACGTTGTTGAAAGAAGGCTTTTCCTGCATCGGTTAGCTCATGTTCCTGGAAAAAATTCTTCTCATTTTCTTCACTCCTTTCAACATGATAGGTTTCGTACAAAAAATCAACATACAAAAACAAGTGCTCCTGAACCTCGCTGGGGAGTTTGTGGATTTTTTCAATTACTTCTGCTTCTGACATTTTGCTTGAATTTAGTTGAAAACAAAACTACGAGTTTTACCGATAGTTTTTCCCACCTGGAAACAATTGTCGCTGCTTCTATTCCTATCAACCCTACCACGCCTAATTCGAACAACTCTGAATCGCCGCCTCAAACACCCCTCCCAACTCCACCGTAAAATTCTGATTCAAAATCACCCCCATATCCGACTTAAACCGCACCCCAGTCCCCGCCGCCACCGTCGAATTGCTCGAAGTCAAATTCCCCAATGATTTATAAGTCCCCGCCTGCACCGGAATACTCGCCACCGTCAAATTCGGAACACAACCCGGCAGATTTTCCGCCAATAAATTCAAGTAACATTCCAAGTTGGTATAACCCGAAACGCCCGTCAACGGTACCGACAAACTCGTGCCATTATGGTCTTGCACATTGATATTCAATCCATTGGCAACCTCCCATGCATCAGGCATTCCATCGAGGTCGGTATCAGTTGGCGCAGTTGGCGGAGTGGTAAAATCGAGCAGAAAAGCGTCGTCGTAATAATCTTCCCCATCCACCGGGTTCGGGTCAATCGAATTATTGCCGACGAATTTCAGCAGGCGGCGGTTCATGCTGTCCCTGTTCATCGGGCTATGCTCGTTGAAAGCGCCTACATTATAATAAATATGGGAGCGCAATTCAGTCGTCGGCGTATAAGTCACAGTAGGATAGGGGAAACGAATACCCCGAAGCGTGGCGACACCCAAGTCAGTATTCGGATTGTATAAGTTGAAATCATTGCAGCAATAAAAAAGCTGGTAATCCGAATAACCGGGATAAAGATTCATCGTATTGCCGGAGGCAAAAAGCTCATTGCCCGCATGGTCTAATAAAGGATGATGAAACACCGCCCCGCCATAACTCGCCCGCCCCACCGTATGGTTATTCACGAAATTGGGACGCACCAAAAACTCATCCGCCGGTTCGTAATAAACCTGAATCGGCATATCCCAGTGCAGATTATTGGAAAACTCAAACTGCATCGGATTGGTCGTACAATCCATATCGCCAGGCGACTCACCGCTCTCTTCGCACGAGATTTCCGGCATCCTGCCGCCGATGCGATTCCAGCTATTGTGGTGAATAGAAATGCTATCCTTCCGCTGCCCGGCGACCGAATAGTTCATCAACATCCCGCCATAATCATAGTGGTAGCCAAGCGTCTCCGCCAGTTGGCAATTAGAAATCGTGATGTTCGAGCTCCGGCTCAATTGAATACACTCATCGGTGGCATTGGCAAACGAGCAATGGTCAACCACAATGTTTTTCGCCCCATCCAGCCGCAAGGCATCATCCAACACCCAGCCTGTTCCGGCTCGCACGGCTTCCGTATTCGGTCTCGAATTCAGGTGGCGGATAATGACGTTTTGCGCCTTGCCCGCCGGTTCATAATAATCATCCAATAAAATACCCCGCACCGTCACACCGCCCGGCGAAGTCTGTCCTGCAATATAGGCATCGCCCCAAAGCACCTCCGCAGCGCAATCAATAATGCCGCTCACAGTAAATAAAATATACTTCGCCCCCGGCTGACTGAGCGCATGATTTAACGAGCCTGCGCCGGTGCAATTCAGGTTGGTCACATAATAAACCGTGCCACCCCGTCCGCCGGTAGTCGTAGTGACGCCAAAGCCTTCTGCGCCGGGAAAGGCGGGGAGTTGAGCTATTGCGAAGGAAAAAGTGAAAAGGAAAAAGACGAGAAAAAAAGATGTTTTCATATCCTGAACTATTCTGTCTGACTGAGTCGCTTTTGTCATCCTCGCAGAGGAACCGTCCTGTCCCGTGTGCCGTCTGCAA
>CAZHLB010000543.1:0-5065 GCA_964533005.1 uncultured Saprospiraceae bacterium | reverse complement strand
TCTTTCGAGCGGCGGGGTTTTGAGACCCCGCATATTTTCATGCAGCGAATATGCGGGGTCTCAAAACCCCGCCGCTCGTAAGACTGGAAATATAATGCTCACACATTATTCGGATTCAAAGCCCCCACGCCCAACTCCACCTTCTCGCCATGCGGCACGGCTTCCAGCTCCATATCTTCATCATCGAACCGCTCCCCTTCCGGCGTCTCATAATGATTCGCAGAAATCACCGAATGCCGGTCAATATGCGTCGGATGCTCGATAATCCAATCGCCGGTTTTCTTTTTTTCAAAGCGGCAGGTGTTGCAAATCCAGGCGGGCGAACCGTCTTCGTTGCTTTCCACCTCGTGCCACTCGTTTTTGCGGGCGGTCACCCGCAGGATGTCCTCGCCTTTGTACCAGAGGCGCACCTTGCCGCAGCAGGTCGGGCAATCCCGGTGAGCGTCCACGGGCTTGGTGTACCAGACCCGCTGTTTGAAGCGAAACGTCCTGTCCGTCAGCGCCCCGACGGGGCAAACGTCAATCACGTTGCCGGAAAATTCATTGTCAATCGCCTGCCCGATGTAGGTGCTGATTTCCGAATGGTCGCCCCGGCTGAGGACGCCATGCACCCTGCCGTCGGTGATTTGCTCGCAAACCTTGACGCAGCGGTAACACAAAATGCAGCGGTTCATGTGCAGTTTGACGTGGTCGCCGATGTCTTCCGGCTCGAAAGTGCGGCGGCGAAACTCGTTGCGGGTGTTGAGTTTGCCGTGTTTGTAGCCGAGGTCTTGCAGGTCGCACTCGCCCGCCTGGTCGCAAACCGGGCAGTCGAGCGGGTGGTTGATGAGCAAAAATTCGGTGACGCCGGCACGGGCTTCCTGCACTTCGGGCGAGGAAATATTGCGCACGACCATGCCCTCCGCCACCATCGTGCGGCAACTGGCGACCAGTTTCGGCATGGGTCGGGGGTCTTTCGCAGAGCCTTGCTCGACTTTGACGAGGCAGGTGCGGCAGTAGCCGCCAGTGCCTTTGAGTTTGGAATAATAACACATCGTCGGCGGAGCGATGTCGCCGCCGATTTGCCGAGCCGCCTCGAGGATGGTTGTGCCGTCGGGGACTTCGATGGTGAAATCGTCTATGGTGAGTTTAGCCATTTTCTGCGCTTGTGTTTTTGAGTTTTCTTTGGGTCATAAGTATTGGACTTCGCTCAGTATTTGTTTGCCAATGACAGGCTTCAAGCTGTTTTTAAATGCCACGTCAACTTTACGTTGAAAAGTAGTTGCCAGAAAATCTTCCAACTCAACCAATGTCAACAAAGAAAACGAGCGGTTTGGGTCGTAACTAATCAACACGTCAATATCACTATCCGGCGTCTGTTCATTCCTGACAAACGAACCAAAAACGCCAATTTCATCCACGCCAAACCGGTCGTACAATTCCTGTTTGAGTTGTACGAGTTTGTTTTTGATTTGGTCGAGCGTCAATGCGTCATTTTGGGCTGGGAACATGGTTTTTGCCTGGTCTTCCAGCACCGGGAAATGCCGCCGGGTCAGCGCCTTTTCAACAAACTTTTTGATGCGCTCAAGACCGAATTGTTTTACCAGTTCGTCTTGAAGTTCAATTTGTAAGGTTGTCATGGCTTAATTATTAAGTTCACTACTTCGGTTTATTCAGCAATTCCCTCACCCACTCATCAAACAGCTTTATCTTGTCAAAACCCTTTGCTTTCAAGCCATCATGCAGCAATTTATCTCTCGTCAAAAGGATGATGTCAAGTTCTTCCGCCAATGCCACATAAGCCACATCTTTCAAATCAATATCTTTGACAAGCGCTTCCGCTTTGGCAAAAGATTGGTCTGAAATGATGTAATCCGGCACAACTGATATTTTGGAAAAGGCAAAAAGAGTGAATTCCCGAAGCCCTTCTCTCCTCATTTTCGTCTTTTCCAAAATCACCTTTCGGTATTTGCTCAGTTCAATCAAAGCAAAGTCCGGGGTGTAGCAGGTGTTTTCTTCAAACAGTGCCTTGTAGATATCCTTCTGGCTGATGACGCCGCTGAAAAGGACATTGACATCGAGGATGTAACTAGTCATGCGTTTTGTTTTCGACGGTTCATATATTCTTCAAAAGCTTGCTGCCGTGCCTGGTCAAATTCCTTTTCCCAGTTTACATCCTTCGCTTGTCCGAGGGCAGCCTGCAATTCTATTTCCAACAGCTTAAACCGCTGATATGCAAGCTCTTCGTCAAAGAACTTCCTGATGCGGTCAAGTCCAAACAGCTTGACCAAATCCTCTTGTACTTCATATTGCAAAGTCATTGTCATGGCTTAAATTTTTATGAATGAACGTTGATTTGTTCCAATTGATTTAACCTGAAATAATGCCGCACATCCCTAATCCCCACCGGATTCCTCACATACTCCTCAAACTCCCCCCGAAAATGCCGAATCGCACTCGCCACGGGCCACGAAGCCGCATCCCCCAGCGGGCAAATCGTCCGTCCGTCAATTTTGCTTTGGATGTCCCAGAGCAACTCGATATCCGCCAGCGAGCCTTTGCCGTCGAGGATTTTTTTCAAGATTCGCTCCATCCAGCCCGTGCCTTCCCGGCAGGGGCTGCACTGTCCGCAGCTTTCGTGGTGGTAAAAACGGGTGAAGTTCCAGAGGTTTTTCACGATGCTCGTGTCCTCGTCCATCACGATGAAGCCGCCGCTGCCGAGCATGGTGCCGGTGGCAAAACCGCCGTCGGCAAGGCTTTCGTAACTCATCAGGCGAGGCGCTCCGGCGGCGGTTTTCAGGATTAAATGCTTCGGCAAAATCGGCACGGACGAGCCGCCCGCCACCACCGCTTTCATTTCTTTGCCATTGCGGATGCCGCCGCACCACTCGTCGGAATAGATGAATTCCTCCACCGGCAAACCCATCTCGATTTCATACACGCCCGGCTTGTTGATGTGCCCGGAGGCGGAAATCAGCTTCGTGCCGGTGCTTTTTCCGACGCCGATGGCGGCATATTCTTCGCCGCCCATTTCCAAAATCGGCACGACCGCCGCAATGGTTTCCACGTTGTTCACCACCGTCGGGCAGCCGTACAATCCCGCCACCGCCGGGAAGGGCGGCTTGATGCGAGGATTGCCCCGCTTGCCTTCGAGGCTTTCGAGCAGCGCCGTCTCCTCGCCGCAGATATATGCGCCTGCGCCGGGATGTACGTATAAATCATGCGAAAAGCCGCTGCCCAATATGTTTTCGCCCAATAATCCCGCCGAATACGCCTCCTCGATGGCTTTTTCCAATATGCGCAATATGTAGAAATATTCGCCCCGGATATAAATATACGAGGTGCGGGCGCCGAGCGCATAACTGCTCAATATCATCCCCTCGACCAGCAGGTGCGGGATGCGCTCCATCAGGTAGCGGTCTTTGAAAGTGCCCGGCTCGCTCTCGTCGGCGTTGCAGACGAGGTATCGGGGCACGCCTTCGGGCTTGGCGAGGAAGCCCCATTTCATGCCAGTCGGGAAGCCTGCGCCGCCCCGCCCCCGCAAGCCGGATTTTTTGACCTCCTCCACGATGGCTTCGGGGGACATGGTCAACGCTTTTTGCAGGGCGGTGTAGCCGCCGTGCGCCCGGTAGGTTTCCAGCGTGTGGATGCCGGGGATGTGGTCGTTTTTAAGAAGGAGTTTTTTGCTCATTTTCTTTCTCTTTTTCCAGCATCAGCCGGACGGTTTTCGTCAAAACGGGGATTTTATTTTGCAAAACATCCCACACAATCGAGTAGTCAATACCGAAATAATGGTGGATGAGCTTGTCTCTCATACCTGCGAAATTTTTCCACTGCACTTCCGACCATTCGGTTCGCTTTTCGTCGGGAATTTGCTTGGTGGCTTCACCAATGATTTCCAAACTCCTGACGACCGCTCGTTTCAAAGTCTGGTCTGCCAGCAAGTCTTCTTCTTTGAAGTCGCTGGGGACATTGGCTGAGAGGTACTCGCACTCATCCAAAATGTGCTTCAGATATTCATCCAGCAAACGAGGCATATTCTACTTCATTTAAAATGTGCGGCGCAATGTAGGGGCTGACCCCTTTGTTGGTCACCACGTCCACTTTCCTGCCCTCAAATAGCTCGTCCAGGAAAAAACAGAGCGCCATGAAGTTGTCAAACGTATTCATTTCCGGCTCGAACTCTACGAACAGGTCAATGTCGCTCTCCGGCTTTTCTTCGCTGCGGACGAAAGAGCCGAACAGCCCGATTTGGCGGACACCGAAGTTCCTTATCTCGCTGCGGTGGTCAGCGAGGGTTTGGAGGATGGTGGATTTTGTGATGGTTTGCATGTTGCTTTGTTTGTGGCGCTTGCAAGTTAAAGGCTTGCAAGAATGAGTTTATTCCACTTCAACGATTTCAATTTTATTGTCTTCAGCTATTCGAGCTTGTTTTAGAGGAACTCTAGGCAATATGGCTTCTATTAATGTTCTAATTTCAGTCTTAATTTCCAAAGACATATTCGCTCCTAAAATCACCTCTGCAAAGCCTGAAATTGGAATTTGAGCTTTTCGTTCGTCACCGTCATTTCCTACGTTTTCTTCGTATGTTTTGGCAATACGAAATTCTTCTTCTTGTTCCCATTTTCTAAGCTTGGAATAAATTTGTTTAGTCGTTTTCTCAAAAACATCAGCATGTGGATGAATTATTGGCAAAGTATCATAATAATCAACTCTTCCACACTGTCCAAATCTTGAGATATCCTGAAACAAAACCAGTGGATAATATCCAACACAAATCCCGGTGTGGTTAACAGCATATTCCTGCCACATGAAAGTACTCTTAGGATTTTCTGTCATACAAAGAACTCCTGTTTTTGCATTATGCTTTAGCCAAAATTCTTCTTCAACCTCCTTCCTGTATTTCTCATTTTTAAATGGTGCTTTCTTGCACCATTCCCGAGCAAACCTTCTGTGTTGTTGTCTCATCCAGTCAGGATGCCTTGCCAATGAGTGTTGGTAATATCTGTCGTAAATTTCTCTTTCAGTGAGTAACTTGACTTTGTTAGATTAGCCTTTTTGAAAATACAATTGACAAATGCCATGA
>CAZHLB010000542.1:0-5067 GCA_964533005.1 uncultured Saprospiraceae bacterium | reverse complement strand
GTTGAAAAATTTTCAATTTTTCAACGGCAACATCCAAAAACCACCTGTCAGCTTTTAGCCAACCCCCGAGCCGCAGTACATTTTGGAAAATCATTCAACCCGCCCGTTGCTTTTCTCCCTTCTTTTTCCACTTTTGCGCCTCCTTTTGAAGCTGCACCGCCAAATTGGCAATTCAAAGCCAGCCAGCTTCAAACTTTTCCCAACAAATAATGACAGAAAGTCACCTCCCAACAGGTGGCACGGCATCTGATGAGGGCTGAAATTCTATAATGATGAATAATAAATGATGAATGGTCAATGCGCTAAACGTGCCTTCTCATTCATCATTTATCATTCATCATTCATCATTAAAAAAACTCGGTTCAACATGCAGTTCAAACCAATTAACGACAGAGTAGTAGTGAAACCGGCGCCTGCCGAAGAAAAAACAAAAGGGGGAATCATTATCCCCGACACCGCTAAGGAAAAACCGCAAAGAGGCGAAATCGTAGCTGCCGGGCCCGGCAAGAAAGACCAGCCGATGACGGTCAAAGTCGGCGACATCGTGCTGTACGGCAAGTACGCCGGTCAGGAAATGAACCTGGACGGTGACGATTTCCTCATCATGCGGGAAGACGACATCCTGGTCGTTCTGGAGGGATAAAATTTTCCGTTCCATCCGCCATTTCATCCCCAAAATTGCCATCCAACCATTCACCAATAATCATTTAAGAGCTTGTTCGGAAACTTGATGGACGAGTCCGCTGCGCAGTGAAAAGGCTTTTTTGGACAGAGGTGATTTTTTCAAAATCATTCCTCTTCTAAGGTTTTCATCTGGGCAAAAAATCCAAACAGGCTCAACAACCAACACAACTCAATCCATTATGGCAAAAGAAATTTCATTCGATAGAGACGCCAGGGAAAAACTCAAAAGAGGCGTTGACTCTTTGGCGAATGCAGTGAAAGTGACGCTGGGCCCCAAAGGTCGCAACGTCGTCATCCAAAAAAGCTTCGGCGCTCCGCAAATCACCAAAGACGGCGTCACCGTTGCTAAAGAAGTCGAACTTGATGACCCTGTGGAAAATATGGGCGCTCAAATGGTCAAGGAAGTTGCTTCCAAAACCAGCGACGCAGCCGGAGACGGCACGACGACGGCAACTGTTTTGGCGCAAGCCATGATTACTGCCGGTTTGAAAAACGTCGCAGCAGGCGCAAACCCGATGGACTTGAAGCGGGGCATTGACCGGGGCGTGAGAGCTGTGGTTGAAAACCTGAAAGAACAGTCCGAGAAAATCGGCGACGACTTCGAGAAAATCCAACAAGTAGCTGCCATCTCCGCTAACAACGACGAAGAAATCGGCAAACTCATCGCCGACGCCATGCGCAAAGTCACCAAGGACGGCGTCATCACGGTAGAAGAAGCAAAAGGCACGGAAACTTTCGTCGAGGAAGTCATCGGGATGCAATTCGACCGGGGCTATTTGTCGCCTTATTTCGTGACCAATGCCGAGGACATGATTACGGAGTATGAAAATCCGCTCATTCTCATCCACGACAAAAAAATCTCCACCATGCAAGAGATGCTGCCGATTCTCGAAAAGGCAGTTGGAACAGGTCGCCCACTATTGATTATTGCGGAAGACCTTGACAGCCAGGCGCTTGGTGTGCTCGTGGTTAACCGCCTGCGGGGCGGTTTGAAAATCGTAGCCGTGAAAGCTCCGGGCTTCGGCGACCGGCGTAAAGCCATGTTGGAAGACATTGCCATTTTGACAGGTGGCACGGTCATAAGCGAAGAAAAAGGCTATACGCTTGAAAAAGCAAAGCTGGAAGACCTGGGTTCTTGCGATAAAATTACGGTGGACAAAGACAACACGACCATCGTAAAAGGTAAGGGGACACAAGCTGCCATTGATTCCCGGGTAGGTTCTATCAAGCAGCAAATTGAAGCCACTACCTCTGACTATGACAAGGAAAAGCTGAAAGAGCGTCTTGCAAAATTAGCAGGAGGAGTAGCAGTGCTCAACATTGGTGCGCCGACTGAGGTGGAAATGAAGGAAAAGAAAGACCGGGTAGATGATGCACTTGCTGCAACACATGCTGCCATCGAAGAAGGCATCGTGGCAGGCGGTGGCGTTGCGTTGGTTCGTGCCATCAAATCTCTGGATGGCTTAAAAGGCAAAAATGAAGACGAGCACATCGGCGTTAACATCGTCCGCAAATCTTTGGAAGCGCCTGTCCGTGTTATCGCTGAAAACGCAGGCGAAGAAGGCAGCGTTGTCTTCCAGGCAGTGGCGAATGGCACCGGAGCTTATGGCTTCAATGCTCGTACCGGCGATTACGAAGACCTGAAAAAAGCAGGTGTCATTGACCCGACGAAAGTCACCCGTATCGCATTGGAAAATGCCGCTTCCATCGCAGGCATGTTGCTGATGACGGAATGCGTCGTGAGCGATAAGCCGGAAAAAGAAGCGGCTCATGCGCACATGCCTCCGGGCGGTGGCATGGGTGGGATGATGTAATTCCTGCTTTTCAACGAAATAAAATGAAGCCCTTCCCGGTGTTCCGGGAAGGGCTTTTCTTTTTTCTATTACTTGTTTCTCATTTCTTCTTCCGCCTATGTTATCTGGTCTGTAATTAGCGCCCATCATTTCAAAATGAGGTCTCGCCTCCATTTCATATCCTGAACCAGGTAGCCACACACCAAAGAGTTTTCTGTACGTCAAAATTGAGCCATCTCACTCAACGAGAATGACAAAAGCGATATGCAAGCGACTCAAAATGGCTCAACGAGAGGAATGAACCCACCTCGCCTTTTTTCTCAATCCACTTTCAATCTCATCACCACCGCCACAATCCGCTGCCCCGCCGCCGGTTTTACCGTAAAACCAATCTCCTGCGGAAAATAAGCCACACTCCCCGCCGCAAACATTTGCTTCCCAAACGCCTGCCGCAGCCGCTGGTCGAAAGACAACTTGTTGATTTTCAACTGCTCCAGCCGCCGGTTAAAATCTTCCACCGGTGTCGGGCTGAAAAGCAGGCAGATGAATTCCGTGCCCGGCTTTTCCAAAAGTATTGCCCGCTCCGCATCCGGCAGCGCCAGCCTCACGGCGGAAGAAGTAATCACGGCGCTCTCGTTTTTCCCTTCGAAACGCTCGTCGAGGCGGGCGTCACGAGGAAAATGCACTGTGATTTTGCCTTCGTTGTCGAAGCTAAAAGCATACAAATACAGCTCTTCCAGCACCCCGCTCACCTGCAATTGAAAGGCATCGCCGACCCGCCAATTTCTGTCAAATTCATAGATGCCATCTCGCAGGCGAGGCTTTGCGTCGCTGAATTTCACCTTTCCTTCTTCGTCGAAAGCCACCCCGCCGTCCGGCTCGAACTCGACCGTACGACAGGCAATTCGGGCGGTGTAGGCATGAACTTCACCCGGATTTTCGAGCAGAGAAAACTGGAAAGCGTAGGCGCAATCGTCCGCAAAATCTGCGTAGCTCATCCAAATGAAGCCGCCTTCTCCCCAGCCTGTTCCCCAGCTATTCATCAGTTGAACAGCGCCGCCGCTGCCCTTCGAGTCGTCGTAACCAACCACGACCATTGCGTGAGCAAGGGCGGTTGGCGGCGAGTCGTCGAGCTTGGGCAGCCACCATTTGGAGCCGTTTTGCCGAAAAAAACCTTGCTTGATTTTCAGGCAAATCACCACCGGCTTCCCGTCGGCAAGGCTTCGGCGCACGGCGGCGATTTTTTTCCCCGGCGCATCGTCCACATTGAAAAGGCGGCGGAACTCTTTGATTCTATGCTGTTTGGCAAGAAGCAATTGCTCTCCAGTAGGTTTGGCGTCGCAGTCGCCCCGGTCGAAATCGCTGGCAGGTACGTTGCCAGAGGTGCGCAAAAGTTCCATCGCATCCTGGATGTACGTGCCTTCTTCGCAAAGCGTACCCTTCTTGATTTGATTGTAAATGAAAAGCGCCGAGTAGGCATTTTTCGAGAGGATTTCCCGGTCGTTCCAGCCTTTTTGAATGGCTTGCTGAATGGTGTGTGCTGCGTAGCCGGTCGCCCAGCCGGTGCAGGTGTTGTTGAAACCCTGGTTGCCGACGGGTGGGCAAAAGGGTTTCAAGTCCACTTTTAAAATGGTGTCTCCCCCACCCTTTTCGCCGTAGTCGGGCTGGGCGGGCAGCTTTTGGTAGGAGCTGTCATTTAGGATTACGCCGGTGCCGAATTGGGCGGGAAGATGTTGGCTGAGGAGAAAAAGTGTCAGGTATGAAGCGAGGAACAGACGTTTCATGGCGAAATTCTGAGGTTCAATTCGAGGTGGAAACCACCTTTCCGAAAGTTTCAAACTTTCGGAAAGGTCGCTCGCTTGACGCTTGAAGCCACCTTTCCGAAAGTTTGGAACTTTCGGAAAGGTGTGCCTCATCAATTCCCACCGACCGAGCCTGGGCTGGAAGTTATTTCATCCCAAGTCCGAAACCGGTAAGGCTCAATCAAATACTGATTCAGCAACGACTCATTGAATTTGTTCACCTCGCTTTTGATGCGTTTGATGACCTCGATGCCGAGCTTCGTGTATTTGATTAAATCCGGCAGCAATGCGAGGAAGGCAGTGCCCGTAATTTCCCCTTCGGTCAGGTTGGCGACTTCCTTCTGAAAAGTTTCCTCGTAAAACTCCTGCGCACGGCGCAAATCGGTCTCGACTTCCTTGGCGTACGAGTCGGAGAAGTTGAGCATGTACTGCCGTTTGTCCTTGTGCAGCAAGTCGTTTTTGATGTTGTGCAAGGTCATGTTGAAGTATTCGGCGCTGGAATTGTAGGCGTCAATCACCACCTGCACGTCGGCTTCGGCGTACTTGTGCTTGACCAAATCGAAGCGGCGGACGGCATCTTCCGCCCGGTTGCGGCATTCGAGGTAATCGTCGAAAAACTCGGTGCCGACGAAGGTTTGCAAGGCTTTATAGACGCCCTGCGCAGGGGCTTGAAGGCTTGAAAACAAGAGAGATAAGAACAGAACGAAATGGATTTTCATGGAGAAAGACTTTTAGAGAGCGGTGGGTTTTTGAGAAAATTTGTAACTGTTTAGCACGTCTGGCTCCCT
>CAZHLB010000541.1:0-5074 GCA_964533005.1 uncultured Saprospiraceae bacterium | reverse complement strand
ATGAAGCCGAGTGGACAGTTCAGCAACGCAGGCAAAAAGTAGCACAAAAGCAAAGCGGGCACGATGGTGTAAAATTTTTTCCAGAAAGGTTTTTGCAAACCTTCCGTGAAAAAAACCAGCGCCAGCACCAGGGCGAGTAAGCCAAAAACAATGG
The DNA here is from genome assembly GCA_964533005.1 of uncultured Saprospiraceae bacterium. Classification (GTDB taxonomy): domain Bacteria; phylum Bacteroidota; class Bacteroidia; order Chitinophagales; family Saprospiraceae; genus UBA6168. The sequence goes on along the minus strand of CAZHLB010000541.1, from coordinate 4,920 downwards.
CGTCGTTGGTAAAAAATGGCTCCATGAATCTGTTTTAAGTAAAAAGTAAAAAGTCAGAAGGCAAAAGTGAAGTCAAAAGGGGGAAAGGCAAAAGTGGAGCGCCACTTTTGCCTTTTCCCCTTTTGACTTCACTTTTGCTTTTTGACTTTTCACTTTTTACTTACAAATGCCAAAATATCAATCCCTTTCCCAAGTCCGGCAAGCCATCGAACAAGGCAAAACGAACTGCCTCGAACTCGTGGAATACTATCTCTCGCAGGCAGAAGCCACTCGCCACCTCAATATTTACGTGGAAATTTTTGCCGGAGAAGCCCGGCGACGAGCAGGCGAACTTGACGAAAAATTTCGCCAAAACCCAGCATCAGTAGGCAAACTCTTCGGCATGGTCGTCTCCCTCAAAGACGTGATTTGCTATGAAAAACACGTCGTGACAGGTGGCTCCAGGATTTTGCAAGGCTTCACTTCGCTGTTTTCCGCCACCGCCGTCGAGCGGTTGCTGGCGGAAGATGCAATCGTCATCGGCAGGGTGAACTGCGATGAATTTGCGATGGGCAGCAGCACGGAAAATTCATTTTACGGCGTCACCCGCAATGCCGCTGACCCGGCGAGGGTGCCTGGCGGTTCTTCCGGCGGCTCGGCGGTGGCGGTGCAGGCGGACACTTGCCTGGCGTCGTTGGGCAGCGACACGGGCGGGTCGGTTCGGCAACCGGCAGCGTTTTGCGGGGTGGTTGGCATGAAACCGACTTACGGCAGAATTTCCCGGCACGGGCTGTTGGCTTACGCTTCCAGTTTCGACCAAATTGGCATTTTGGCGAACAGCGTGGAAGACGTGGCGTTGCTGCTCGAAATGATGGCTGGGGCGGATGAATTTGACGCCACGTGCAGCAGCCAGCCGGTGGAAGCCTACTCGAAAATGCTCGAAACCAGCATTTCCAGCCCTTCCAGAATTGCTTATTTCGACACGGCGCTGCACCATCCGAGCCTCGACGCAGGCATCAAAAAGCTGACTGTGGATTTTATTGAAAAGCTCAAAACGCAGGGCCACGTCGTCGAACCTGTTGATTTTGAATACCTTGACTACATCATTCCTGCCTACTACGTGCTGACGACGGCGGAAGCTTCGTCCAATCTGAGCCGCTACGATGGCATGCGTTTCGGCTACCGAAGCCCGGCTGCGAAGAACTTTCAGAGCGTTTACAAAAAATCAAGAACGGAAGGTTTCGGCACGGAAGTCAAGCGCCGCATCATGCTCGGCACGTTCGTCCTGAGCGCAGGTTACTACGATGCTTATTACGCCAAAGCCCAAAAAGCCCGCCGCCTGATTGCCGAACGGACGAGGGCGATTTTTCAGGATTTCGACTTCATCCTCATGCCCGCCTCGCCAGAACCTGCCTGGGAAATTGGCAAGATGGCAGACGACCCGGTGGCGATGTACCTCGCCGATATTTTCACCGTACAAGCAAACATGGTGGGCATTCCGGCGATTTGCATTCCGATTGGGAAGCATCCCGACGGCGGGCTGCCGGTCGGAGTGCAGTTGATGGCGGACAAATTTCAGGAGGGAAGGCTTCTGAAGTTTGCTGCTCAAAACCAATCGGAGTAGGCAAGTAGGCGCTACTCGCCTACTTGCCTACTCATCTACTTGCCTACTATAAACTTATTTCTACTTTTGCCCCGCACAATGTACCAGCCCAATACGCTCCCCGAATTGAATAATCACGACTACGCTGAGAGAACTTGATTCGGTTTTGGCAAGAGCGTCTCGCCTAATTTGTTGACAATCAAACCAATCACATTTCCGGCAGGCATCTTGACCAGGCTATGGCTAAACAGCAACAAGACATGGAACCTTCCTCTTTACGTTCACTCATTGCCCTTCTATTTACTTTTCTGGCAATCCAATCCTTCGCTTCCCAGCCGTTCAACCGTGAAGAAGTTAAAGACCGCCTCCTCAACATGGAGTGCATCGTGAAGCCTCGCTACACGACGGTGGTCGAGAACTATATCCGGGGCTATTTTTCCGGCAGCACCGGCAGCAAAGCCAGCCGCATCATGGGCAAGGCGGTCATGTATTTCCCGATTTTCGAGCAATACCTGAAGGAACACAACCTGCCCACCGACCTAAAATACGTGGCCATCCTCGAATCGGCGCTGAATCCGAAGGCGCTTTCGAGAGTGGGCGCAGGCGGTTTGTGGCAATTCATGAAGGAGACCGGCAAGGGTTATGGCTTGACCATCAACGCCGACGTGGACGAGCGTTCCTGCCCGAACATGTCCACCGAAGCGGCGATGAAATACCTGACCCGGCAATACGAAAAATATGGAAGCTGGGAATTGTCGCTCGCAGCTTACAACTGCGGCTCCGGCACGATTGACTACGCCGTGCGCCGGGCGAAGACGAAAAACTACTGGAGCCTCAGCCGCTACCTGCCGAGGGAAACCCAGAATTTTGTGCCCGCCTTCCTCGCCGCCGCTTACGTGGGCAATTTTTATCATTTGCACGAAGTGCAGCCGGCCTATCCGAACCTCGATTTGCAGTTGACCGAGGGGGTGAAAGTCTTTACGAAACTGGATTTTATCACTATTGCGGCAGTCACCGGCTTGCCGGTGGAGACGGTGGCGGAACTGAATCCTGCCTTCAAAAAGAGCTTCGTGCCGGAAAATCCGAATGGTCATTTCGTGATTTTGCCTCGCCGGGTGATGCAGGCTTTCAATGATTACTTGACTTTTTTCCAACCGGATGCGCCGCGGGCTGCCGACTCGGCGAGCCTGCCGGAACTTCAGCCGGTGACGGAGTTGGCGAGCTACAAGCCTGATGAATGTTACTATCAGTCGTTTTACACCATCTCCGAAGGCGATTCGCTGGAGTCGCTAGCGGAAATTTTCAGTTGCTCGCCTTACAATTTGAAGGCTTGGAACAACTTGAATTCCAATGAATTGGAGCGTGGGAAGGAACTGCTGGTGTGGTTTCCGAAAGAATTTCTCCGCTTCAAAACCGGCAGCCAAAAGGTCGAAATTGCTGCGCCTGCCGCCCTGACTTCGACGGCGCCGGAAACTTCCAAGACAAAATCGCAACCTGCCGAAGAAGCGAAAGCTGTTGCGGTTGCCTTGACAGAAAAGAAAGCCTCGTCTGCTCCCCGCCAGGAAAAAGAAAGCAGCTACGTGTTCCACCAATTGCGCCGCAACGAAAGCCTGCTGGAAGTGGCAGAGCAATTCCCCGGCGTGACGGTGAAAATGCTGCTGGAATGGAATGGGTACTCTAAGGAAAATCTGCCGGTGCCGGGCGCTAATTTGAAAATCAAGAAAGAGGTGTTACGGGATAAGTCGCTCGGCGGCAAGTAGTTGTGATCGAGAGAGATGGTTTTTGAGGAAAAATTTTTCCTCAAAAACCATCTCTCTCCGAAGTGTATCTTCAATTGCTCAACACCCGAAACTCCGTCCTCCTGTTCTGCAAGTGCTCTTCTTCCAGGCAATTCACGCCATCCTTGCAGCGATTTTTCAGGCGGCTCTCGCCGTAGCCTTTTGCCACCATTCGATTTCGCTGAATTCCCCGTGAAACAAGGTACTCCGCAATGGCATCCGCCCTCGCTTGCGACAGCTTGCGATTGTCTTCGGCTGCGCCACGAGCGTCGGTGTGGGTGTTGATTTCGATGCGGAGGTTAGGTTTGTCGAGCAAGATTTTCAACAAGACTTCATCAATTGCCTGGCGGGAATCGGCGGTCAAAGTGGCGCTGCCTGTTTGATAAAAAACGGGCAACTCGTTGAACTCGGTCAGCCTGCAATCCACTGATTCCCAGACGGGAGCGCCACCTTTTTCCTTCAAAATTTCCACCGTTTCAATGGCATATTCTGCGGGCACTTCGATTTGGCGAACCTCCTCGCCGTGGACGAGAACCTGGCGGGTGATGGTTTGGTATTCGGCGGGCGCTTCGATTTCCCGGATGGTGGCTTCTTTCACCAAAACCTGCCGAGCGACCGATGCCATTTTGCCGCCTTTTTGCGTCTTGGCAAAAGTGGCGTCCCGCTCCACGACTTGCCGGGCGACCGTTTTCGTTTCCGCCGGGCGCTCGACGTAGCGCAAAACCATGCAATCACGAGGGTCGGGCGACTGGCAATTTTCAACGGAGGTTTGATATTCCCACTTGCCCATGCGGGGGCGGATTTCAATCGTGTCGGTCTTGACGCCAAGTTTTGCAGGCACGACGGTGATTTCTTCGTAAGGTTCGACCACCTGGATTTCTTCAGTTATCGTCTTGAATTCGGCAGGTGTGAAAACGTAGGTTTTGTGCGCAGGCTTCACCAAAATCCGCTCCTCGACGGTCTTGTATTCGGCTGGAATTTTTTCCAGCCGGGTGTACGAAGGGCGCACAAGCACTCGCCGCTCCTGCATTTCATACACGTCCGGCACGACGGAGCGAACGTAGCACATTCCCGGCTGGGGATTGGGCGGCATGGCGTCTGGTTGGCTTTGAACTTGAAAGGTGAAGGCGAGAAGGAAGCTGAACAGAATGGTTAGCTTTTTCATAGTCAGGAAGTTTGACAAGGCGAGAAATGTCATTTCTGGAAGAAATGACATTTCTGACCTCAAATTGGATAAACCCTTCCAGTCCAGTTTGTTCAGGCAGAAAAATGCAGGTCAAAGTTTTCTCGCCATCAGCAAGCCATCCCGGATGGGCAAGATGATATTTTCAACCCTGGGGTCGTCTTGAATTTTTCGATTGAACGCCTCCATGCTACGGCTGTCCCGGTCGTTGGATTTTGCCAAAACCGTCCCCTCCCAAAGCACATTGTCAGCGAGAATCGCGCCGCCGGATTGCTGCAGATGGCCGGCTACGACGGTTCGGGGCCGCTGCTTGATCCTTTCTGCGGCAGCGGCACGATCCCGATCGAAGCGGCGCTGATCGCACGGCGGCTGGCCCC
>CAZHLB010000540.1:0-5087 GCA_964533005.1 uncultured Saprospiraceae bacterium | reverse complement strand
AGTGCCCGATGACGGCAGCGAGCAGGTTTTCCGCTTCCTTTTTTTCTGCCTCCGTCAAAACCACCGACCGCTGCAAAGGCGCTTCCAGGTCAAAACCGCACAAAAATTTGGCAAGCAGCAACTCATGCTCCGGCGCTTGCTCCCGCCCGCAAGCCAGAAAATGCAGCAGATGCACGGCTCGCTCTCGTGCCTCCTCGCTTTGAAATTGCCGCCGCTCGTCGAGCAAGCCCGCAGCTTTGAAAAAGGCGGGCAAAAACGAGTGCAAAATCACCACCCCCGCATCCTGGACGTACCAATGCCGCTTTTCCGACGGCGCCCGGAAAGGGTGCGGCGTGTCGGCGAGCGGCTGGTCGGCAGGGGGCGTTTCTCGCTCCCTTTCGACAGCGGCGACGCCTGCGGCAAGTGGTTGAGAAGCAAGCGTTTGTTGCTTTTCTTCCAAGTTGTCGGCTGGGCGGGCGGCATCTTCTTTTAACGCTGCTTCGCCGTTGGGCAAGGGCATTTCCTTTCCCGTTTTTGCCTGTATTTCATTCAACTGCGAAGCGCCTTCGGCAACGAGCGCACCGTCATCGGGCAGTTCGGCGGAGGGCTTCTCCGAGGGTGATTTTTCAGGCTGAACCGCCTTTGCTGTCGCCTCTTTTTCAGTTGGTTCCAGCGCCGAAGGCGTTTCAATTCCGGCAGGTTTTTCTGTTGCCGGAGCAAGTTCCGGCAGCGATTCCGTCGTTCGGCGCTCAGTTGTCTCGGTGGCTTTTTCAGCAATGCCGGTTGGCGTTGGGCTTGCCGTTTTTTCCAGCCAGGTTGCCATCGCAGGCAGCAACGCCTTCCATTTTTCCGGTGAAAAACTTAGCTCGGAGTGCAGCCGGGCAGCCACGGCAGGCGCAAGAGAAGGCTCGAAAAGCCGGTCGGCAATCGCTTCCCAGGCAGCCTCCGCATCCAGCGCAACGCCGGGAAGGATGAATTTCTCAAAAGCCATTTCCCAGAAAAACTGCTGCACGGCGGCTTGAAATGGCGCATTGCGGGCAGGCAACTTTGCCAGCGCCGCCGCTTTTTCTCCTTCGGAAAAATGAGCGTCCAGCGCCGCCGCCGCTTCGTCAGCCAGTGCAGACAGGCTGCCGAGTTGCCGGGCTGAAATCGCTTCGCCGAGCAGGCGCAAAAACCTCGGCTCGTGTTGCAGGACGAGGCGGCGCAGCGCCGTTTTGCGCTCCGCCAACAACCGCCGCAAACGCTCGACGGCGAAGCTTTGTCCCGCCACTGTTTCCAGCACGGCGGCTTGCATTTCGCTCTCCGAAAAACTGCCCGCATGAACGGGCAACCAGCCATTTTCCAAAAAATGAAGCCACTGGTCGAAGCGGCTGAACGCTGCCGGGCGGCGCTCGATGCGTTGCCCGTCGTCTTCTTCTTCGAGCCTTTTTTCTATTGCCTGTTCGATGGCTTCGAGCAGTTCGCCGAGCAGCCGTTGCTCCCAATCTTTGCCGGAAACCCGGTCGAGGGAAATTTCCAGCCGCTCGATAACGATGGATTCTTCCGCCCCCGCCAGCCGGTCAAAACATGCTTCGAGTTGCGGCAACAACTGCTCATTGCAAAAGCGGCTGACCCGTTTTTGCAATTCGAGCGGTGGCTCCCCGCTGCCGGGCAGGCGCATCTCGAAGGTCGTTTTGCCGATGACGTGGCGATTCATTTTTAGGGATGAGGAATGAGGGATGAGGGATGAGGGGATGAATCACATCATCCCTCATCCCTTATCTCTCATCCCTTATTTCAGCAGTTCATTCAAAGCAGTGATTAGCGCCTCGTTGCCATTGTTTTTCAAGGCTTCGCCATTCCATGCCTGCCGGAAATCTGACGAGGCGATGCCCGCTTCCGCCAGCTTGGGCAGCGCTGCCTGCAAGTTTGCCTGCAAGGCAGGTGGCGGCGCATCGGGTTGCCCTGCGACGCATCGGTCGAGGTAGTGCCAGGTGGCATTTTGCAACAATGCCAGGTAAAGTTCGTCGGCGATGCCGCCGGGTTTGGCGGCGCTCGCCAGCAGCAGTTTGGCAAGCTCGGCATACTGCGGGTGCAGGTCGTCGAAGTTCGCCGGAGCGACCGTCAGGAAATGGTGCGTGTTTTTGTAACTCTTGGTGGCGGCGAGCTTGCGGTCGGCTTCCGCCATTTTTTCCACCGTGCGGCGGTAGCCAGTGCGCCGGTCGCTCAACACGGAGTTGAAAGGCTTGGACGCTGACCGGGCGGCGGGCTTGCTGTCGGCGGCGGCGGTTTCAGCTTCCGTTGTGCCTTTGATGGCGACGGCGCCGCTGGTCGTGTTGGTGGGCGTAGGCAAGGGGCGGTTGACGACGATGGCAGCGCCGGGTTTGCCTTGCGGCAGCGGCGGCAGCACGACGATGCGCACTTGGCGCTCCCAGCCTGGGCAGGGATATTTGGCAGAAACAGTGATAGTGATGGGCTGTTCCGGGTTGGCTGGAAGTTGTTCGAGCACCAGTTTTCCCTCGTCGGAGCCTGTTGGGAAAGCGTTGCCAGTGCCTGGGAATGGCAACAAATCAAGCTGGCAGCCCGGTGGGTAGAATTCCAAGTCCCAATCTGTTGGCACGGGCGGGTTGTTTGCGCCTGATTGCAGGGTAACTTCCTCCACCCACGGCAGCCCCTCCTTCTGTCGAATCACCAGCCGCATCTCGCATGGACAGAGGTAAATGTTGTCCACGAACTCATCGTCGCCTATGGAATTCGATGCGGTCAGCGTGATTCTCAGCTTGTAGGCTTTGGTCACGTTGAAAGCAAACTGAAGATGTTGTTGCCCGACTTCCAAGGTGCCGGGTTCATATTCGCCAGATGCCACCTCTACGAAGTCGTCCTCGTCATTCAGTTTAGCCCTTTCCACCTTCCACTTGACACTATCGTGGTGAACGGAATCATTGTCGAAGCGTATCTCCACCACCGGCTCATGGTCTTCGCTTTCGATATACTTCCGCCACCGCTCATGGAAAATCGCCACCGGCGGCGCTTTTTCCACTTCGGGTTCTTTTTCAATCAGGACAAAATCTTCCTCGTAGCTCGATTCCCACATGTCGTGGTAAGCCGTCAGCCGCACTCGAATTTTGGTCGGTTGGACGGTAGTCTGGAGGTTAGGTGTGAAATCGCTTTTGTCGGTTCTGACGGTCGTTTCCAAAAGCTGCAACGTGTCGCCGACGATACCAGTGATGAACTGCCACACTTCCCAGATGAAAAATTCGGCGTTCAACGAGTCATTCTCCAGGGTCGGCGTGACGAGACCGTCTTCGTCTTCTGACCTTGTTTTTTCATGGAACAGCGCCGAGGGTCTTTCCTCCTGCGAGTAGGGCAGGCAGAAGTCAGCAAGCACAATGCAGTCTTGGCTACTCGCTGATGTCCTGCCAAAAATCAGCACCAGCGTCCCGCCCTTCGGCACGCCGCCCTGATGTTCCAAACCCGGTCGGATGGCAGCGAATTGGAGGAACGGCAACGGGTGAACGGCAGCCTGGACAAAGGCGTCGCCCGGCGGGCAATTTGCATCTGCCTGCAAGGCGACCAGCACGATTTTGAAAGGCAGGTTCAGCAAATTGCGCTGGGTGCGGATGTCGTTGAAAGCCGTGATGTAGTTCTTCCCAACATGCCCTTCCACCCGGTAGAACTCGAATTTTTCCAGGTCGTAGCTCAACGGCTGCTCAAAAGGCGGCACCGAGTCTGCCCGCTCGTAGCCGGGCACCAGTTTGCTGCGTTGCACCCGTTGCAACTCGAAGTTCCATAGCGGGCGCAAGACGTTGGCATTTTGATAATAAAACGGAATCGCCAACTGGCTCAAAGGCAAGTGTTTAGGTTGAGACCCCGTAATCTGAACGGGCACTTGTACCAAAACCCCGGCATCCTGGAAGTGCAAATGATGCTGGTCGGAGAGCCATTTCAGCCTTTCCCACAAGTGTCCGGCTTTGTTGATTTTTTCCTGGTCGCAGGCGGAAAGGGCAGTTTTGGCAGGGTAAAAACCCATACGGCAATGAGCGTGGGGACCAAGGGCGACAAAATTGGGGAAGTCCTCCACCTGCACGATGCAGCCCTGCTGCTGGGAAATCAGCGTCTGAGCCAAAGCCCACTCCTCGAAGGCGGCGACCCAGTCTTTCAGGTATGCCCAAAAATATTGCAGCAAAATGGGTTGGTTCGTGCGGAGGTTGGTTAAATCCGTCAGCAGAGCGGCAGCGAAAGCTGCGCCCGCACCGGAGGCAGGGAAGGCAGCTACGAGGGCTTTTTGCACAGCCCCATCCACTTGAAGCGCCGCCTCGCAAGCCTGGTTGTACAAATCCGGCAGCGGTTGAAACTGCTTCAACCGAGAGACGAAAGGGAAAGGCAAATCGGGCAGCGTCCCGCCGCTGCCGGTGTCGGGCGCTTGCCAGAGCTGTGCGAGGTCGTTTTCCCGAATGGCAAAAAGGCAGACGTCGAAAATGGCTGCGGCGCCGGTCGGGTCGAGGTCGGAGGCGCAAAAAACAGTGGCGCTGGCGCTGCCATCGGCGGGCACTTTTACCAGCACCAGGCACCAGCCTTCCAACAGGTTTTGCTCATTGTCCACAGCGGGAAAAGCCTCCATATTTTGTGTCGGGGTCTCGCCGCTTACCAGTTCCCACACATTCACCGTGCCGGTAAGCCCCGGCTTGAAAATGCTCAAGTTCATGGGTTTTTCCGGGGGCTTCGCCACGAAGGAGCTGTCATTTTCCAAGTAAAAAAGGCACCCGTCGGAGGTGACAGCAGCGCCGGAACTGATGCGAATCACCAATCCATCGGCTGCCGGGTTTGCGTTGGGAATGGCAACATTCGACACAGAAATCTCCAGCCCGCAGCCAATGCCCGTGCCGATGAGCGAACGTCGGGTCATCTTGCCAGGCGGCTCAATCAAATCAACGATTTGGTTCAGGTCGGTCGCCCTGAGTTTTTGTCCCGAAACGAAGTCAGGTATGGTGAAGCTGTAAATAGCCATGGCTATGTTGTTTTTTTGTGATGAACGCCACGGAAAATGGACTTTCGAGGCTGTCTCGTGAGTCGCTTTGAGCGCATGTTTTGAATTCAAAACGTGCGCTCAAAGCGACTCACGAGACAGC
>CAZHLB010000539.1:0-5093 GCA_964533005.1 uncultured Saprospiraceae bacterium | reverse complement strand
CGGAGCTAACTGTGTTGCCCGGCGCAGGTGTACCCGTGCAGGTGACAAGCACGAACTCGTCGCCGCCCATGTCAGGCGTGGAAGCGTCCCGCATGTTGCCGTCGTAGTCAACAGTCACCGAGCCGATGGGCGTGGCGGCTGCATCGAGGGGAAGGTTCGCAGCGGAGTTCGCCATGTGCAGGTCGGTGGCGGAGACGAATTCGGGCATAACCGATTTCGAGTAAATGTCTTGCCCGGTCGCCGCCTGCCATGCGGCAAGGGTGGTTTGGTCGGTCGCACCGTACAAACCGAGCACACCCTCCGCTCCCGAAGCGAAGTAGTTGTTGTAGTCAATGGTGCTGAACGGGTTAGCCGAGGTATTGTCTTGCGCAATGGCGTAAGCCTTGGCAACCCCGGTGGTGTTTTCGATGCTGTTGAGAAAGATGTTGTTCCTGACATCCACCGAGCTTGCGATTACACCGTTTGCCACGTACAAGGCGGCGCTTTTGTCGACGGTAGCGCTCGACCTGGAAATCGAGCCGCTCAGGACGACCGTGTTGTAATAAATGTTCACGCCGCCGGTGCCGGTCAGCAGGCGGATGCCGACGATTGCATCACCCGTGAACGAGCTATAGCCGTCCCCGGAAATTTCGTAGATAAAATTGTTGGCGATGGTCAGGTTGCTGCCTGTGGCGGCAGTGGTGATGTCAATGCCTTTCCCACCATAACCTGTCGTGCCTGTATACTTTAGGTTGTTGATGTTGTTGCGGCTGACCATCGTGTTGGCTACGCTGGAGCCGAGGTAGATACCCGTGGGATTGGTGATGGTGCTAATCAAATTGAAAATAGTGTTCTGCGACACGGTGGCGTTGTTCAGGTTGGTCAAGTACATGCCGTATTTGCCAATCTGCTCGGTAGCGCCTGCGGAAGAGCCAATCGAGTTTTCCGCAATCGTATGGTTGTCGTTGGCGCCGGTGGCGGTGGCTCTGTCGTAAATGCCATAGTAAGCCCTGAAAATGCTGTTGTTGCGGATTTCCAGGTTGTCGTTGTCGTCGCCGGCGGCGCTGGTGCTGACGGTCGTGCCTGCTACGTGGATGCCGAAAGTGGAGGTGACCGTCGTGCTGCCTGCGCTGAGGTTCATGTTTTTCAGCACGTTGTTCGTAGCGCCCAAACCCGTTCCCAAGCTGGAAACGCAAAGGCAAGCCGTGTTCGTTGCGGTGGACGTGTTGCCAATGGTCAGGCTCCTGTCCGTGCCGCCTGCGTTCGAGCCGTCAATGATGACGTAGTCAGCGCCGTTGAGCCGAATGATGCAGTTAGCAGATGAGCCTGTGATGCTCGACGTGGTTTGCGGCTTGATGGTCAGCGTGTTGGTTGCACTTGCACCGGTGAAGGCGTTGATGACGATGGGGAAAGTTTCTGACGGATAGGTGGCGTCGGTCAGGCGGAAAGTCACGGGACCGCTCACGCCCACGTTGCTCAGCCGTGAAAGTGCGCCGGTCAGCGTGTTGAACGGAGCGGGTTGGGAAGCGCCGACGTCGTAAGTTCCATTCAGCGGAGGGAGGACGTTGATGGTTCCCATCAGTTCGTCGTTGGCGGTGTTCTGGTCGCCGACGAGTTCCGATTTTGCAAAAATGGAGTACGTGCCAGCCGCTGCCAGCGTGGTGCTGGTGAAGGGAGCGGTTACAATTGCGCCGCTCGCCATCGAAGCGATGGTCTGCGGGTCGTTGTAAACTTCCGTCGTAGCAGGCGACGGGCCGACGATGTGGTAGCGCACGGGGACGTTGGTCTGGGTATTCGTGCCGAGGTTCTCGAAAGAAGCGGAGGGTATGAAAGCAACCCCTTGTGCAATGTCCGCATTGTTCACCGGGGCGATGAAAGCCGCCGCCCGCACGTCGTTCATCAGCAGCAAAGTGAAGGTGCCTTCATCCGCTCCGATGTCGGGCGTGGTGGCATTCCTGGTGTTGCCATCATAATCAACCGTGATGGAAACGGGCGTTGCGCCAGACTCGACCGGGGTGCCGATAGCCGGGTTGATGTGCAGGTCGGTGGTGGAATTGTACTGCGGGTTTTGGGAAAAAGAGTTCAAATCCAAGCCGGAGGCAGTTTGCCAAGCGGCGAGGGTAACGAAACTCATTGCGTTGAACCTGCCGGTGTTGTTGGTTCCGCCAGTGCCGACTGCCCGCAGCACGTTGTAGTTCTGGATGAAGCCCGTGAGGGTGGTGGCTTGCGTCGTATAAGCATAAAGGTTGCCGCCGATGACAGTGCCGGTCAGGTTGAAAATGTTGTTGCGCACGTCGCAACTGTTACACAGTCCCGTGATGCTTGGGTCGCCGTTGGCGAAGGCGGCGCTTCCTCCTGCCGTGGCGGAGTTGCTGAGCTGCCCCGACATGTCCACACTATTATAATAGTACGTGTCGCCGTAGCCCTGGCTTGCCAGGATGCCGGTGGTGTTCCAGGTGGTGTTGGTGCTGGAGTTGTTGATTTTATAGACGAAGTTGTTGAAAATCGAAGCTGTCGAAGGGTTGCCGGAGGTGGTGTAGGTGGAGCTTTGCACCCAGATGCCACGAACGATGCCGGTGCTTGTTCCCGTGTAGGAGATATCATGCACCTTGTTGTTGAACATCATGCCGCTCTTGAAATCCAGCGTTTTGATGCCGAACATGGCGGTGGTAGAGGTGCCGCTCACGTTTTGCACTTCGTTGCCCGACACGACCAAGCCGCTCTGCCGGTCGGACAGAATGCCGCCGATGTTGATTCCTTCCCCGGCGACGGCAGTCCCCACGTTGTTGTTCGTGACCATGTTGCCCGTTTCGGGGTTGCTTGCGCTGTAGCCGAAAATGACAAGACCATACTGCGTCTTGCGGAAGAGGTTGTTGTTGACGGTGTTGTTGTTGTTGTTTTCCAAGCCGCCTGTCGTCAACGCAATGGTCGTATTGCCACCGATGTGAAGACCAATAAAAGTGGTCGTGGAGGCATTGCCCTCGATGATGCAGTTTTTGACGGTGTTGTTGGTAGCGCCGTTGCCCGCAGCGGGAGCAGCCAGCCAAAGGACGGCGTTGCCGGAAGTGGTGGTGGTCGTGTTCTGAAGGGTCAGGTCACGAGTGGTACCCGAAACTGCGCCATCAATGATGACGTAATCCGCACCGTTCAACTTGATGGGAGCGCCTGCGCTGATGGAACCCGTGATGAGCGTGTTCGCCAATGTCGGCTTGATGGTCAGCGTGTTCGTGCCGTTGGCGCCGTTCGCGTTGATGGTGATGGGGAAGGTCTCCGAGGTAGAATAGTTGGCATCAATCAAGCTGAAAACCACCGGACCTGCGAGGCACTTGGCATTGTAATCGGCAACCGCCGCTGTCAGGGTCGCATAATTTCCTCCCGTGCCTACCGTGTAAGTTCCCGAAAGCGTGAACAAGTTGGTATAGTTGCTGGGCGTGGTCGGCGGCGTCGAAGCGGCGGGTGGGTTGGCAGTGAAACCGCTTGCGCCAGTGGATGGAAACGCTCCCACGTTCGGAGTCGGCGTGACCAAGTCTTGCGCTACTATATAATAATGTATGACGTCGCCGGCGACGGAGCCTGTGCCCAAGCTGAATTCATACATGTTGCTGCCAAGTGAAACAGCCGTCGAGGCGGTGAACGGGCCCGCCGCCGAGTTGATGCTGAAATAAAGCACGGGCAAACCGATGCCGGAAGTCGGTACGCCGGTGGCGTCCGTGATGGTGGCGGTCAAAGTCCTTGCCCCGGTTCCACAGTAGTTGGACAACGCCGTGTAAGAAATAGCCGGCGGGTTCATGTCAATCGGTATGCCTGCAAATTCGTCGGCGCCGAGGTCGGGCGTCGTGACGTTGCGGGTATTGCCGTCGTAGTCAACGGTGATGCCAGAAACGGGGATGCCGCCGCTTTCAATCTGCGTAGCGACGGAAGTACTGATGTGCAGATAGTCCGGACTAAAACCGCTGGTGCTGACAAAAGTGGGATTCTCAGAGATGGAAGCCGTTTCCCTCGGCGTGACGAGAGCTTTGAAAGCGACCAGGTCTTGCTGCGCCGTCGTGCCGTCGAAGAAAATGACGTTGGTGGCGGAAGGCGTTCCGGCGTAAAAAAGGTTGTTGTTGGAGGCGGTGTTGTAGTTGTCCATCGCCGCACTGGAACGCTGGTAAGCCGTGGTGACGTACCCGGAGCCTGCGGCGGTGGAAGTATTGACGAAGATATTGTCTTTCAGTGTCAGGCTGGCGGTGGTCGCCGTGGTGGAAGTGGTCGCCCAAAGCGCTGTCGTTCCGAAGTTCGCTCCAGTTGAGGAGGCGTTCAGATAGACGGTGTTGAAGGAAACATTGAAGTTACTCGAAGTCGTGGTCGAGGTAATGTTGATGCCCCGGATGGTTGGCGAGCCTACTGTGCTGGTGCTGGCGCCGGGCGCTTTCAGGTCGCCGATGAGGTTGTTATAGACGTTGGCGACGCCAGCCGTGCCCACGCTGGAGATGATAATGCCCGACACGGTAGGCGCTCCGGTCGAGTTGCTTTGAACGTCAAAAATCTTGTTTTTGAAAACGTTGGGCGAACTGGAAGTCATAAGCATGCCCGCAATGGTGGTGCCGCCGGTGGCGAGGTTGTAAATCAGGTTGCCTGACACCGTCCGGGTGCCCGTCGTCGTGTTGGTATGGATGCCGTACACCGTGCCAGTGCCATTGTGAAGCAGGGTGTGAACGTCATTGTTGTTGTAGTTTTCATTGACGGGCGAGGCTATGTTGTAAATGCCATACATGACACCGGTGCCGGTAGTTTTCAGGCATTGGAGGTTGTTGACCATGTTGCCGTTGACCGTGATGGTGCCCGTAGCGGTTTGGATGCCATACATGGTGCTCGTTGTGCCCGTGCCGTCAATGCTCATGGTAGAGACGGTGTTGTTGTTGACGTTCACGGTAAAGCCTGTTAAGCTGCCAGAATTGTAAATGCCGATGGTCGTGCCGCCAGTGGTTCCTGTCCGGGTGATGTTGTTCACGGTGTTGCCCGTGATGTTTGCCGTCATGGCGGCGTTGCTGCCCGATTGGAAAATCCCGTAAACTACGCCCGTCCCCGTCAGAGTGGAAGCGCTGTAAGTAAGCGGGTCAATGGTGTTGTTT
>CAZHLB010000538.1:0-5127 GCA_964533005.1 uncultured Saprospiraceae bacterium | reverse complement strand
GATATTTTGTCGAATAAACCTGTAGCTCTTTCCTTCTCCTGAACAGTTACAAAAAAAGGAACTGTTGGGCAATTTTTATAGGGAAGGTGGGCGGTATTCGACCGGGGCGACCGAGGTCAACGACCATGATTTCAACACCTTCGCCGACGGTCAAATCGTGCCGCACGGCATCTATGATGTAGCACAAAACAGGGGGTACCTGACTTTGGGCTCAAACCGGGACACCTCGGAGTTTGTCTGCGACAACATGGAGTACTTCTGGCAGCAGGATTTTCAATGGAAGTATGCCGAAGCTCCCGTCATGTTATTACTGTGCGACGGCGGTGGCTCGAACAATAGTCGGCACTATATTGTAAAACAAGATTTGGTTCGCTTGGCTAACACCCTGAAAATCAAAATTTTAGTAACTCATTATCCACCCTATTGCTCCAAGTGGAATCCCATTGAACACCGCTTGTTCTGCCATATTTCTCAGGCTTGGCAAGGCGTAGTTTTTAAAAACATCCAGATTGTCAAAGAACTCGCTGAAAAAACAAGCACCAAAACCGGCTTGGAAGTCAAAGTCTGGCTGAACAAAAAAAAGTATTCAATTGCCAGACTGGTCGAGCCAGATTTCAAGGCTAACATGACCGACTTCATCTCTTTTGATGACAAGTTACCTCAGTGGAACTACCTCATCAATCATTCAAATTGACCAAGTTGTTTTGCGCACGTTCCTAAGTCTGCTTTGATGTTAGCTTCCTTCATAGTTTTTGCATTTGCAAGAAGGTTAAGAAATACTCCGAAATCACTCAACCGGGAAAGAATTCGATTTCTATATCCGAGTCCTTGTTGAACTGGTTACGGAGGTGCAATTTATCCAGTTCGTGAACATCAGCTATGCTTTTGATTAACCCAAGAATGTAATTGACATAATCCTCAGCGTCTTCATTCATAGGCACTCTGTACATAAAATTGCGGCGCACGAAATTTATTTCCTCCGGCGGCACGAGGTAGAAAAATGGCTTTTCCTCCTCTTTAATTTTCTAGCCTTTTGAAAGCAAAAACTCGTGGACAGCCTTAGATTTTGGCACTTTCATTTTGAAGCATTTAATCCTTCTCAAAGGTATTTGAAAAAAAATCCCAAGCAACAATCGCCCGTTTCATCCAGTTTTACTGCCTACTTTTCACTTCCACCACTGTCTATTTTTGAACGAACAAAAAGCAGCATTCAGCGGCAGTCGAGTTTGAAAGAGAAAATTTTGAAGAAATTTTCTCCTTCAAACTCGACTGCCGCTAAAAAGCCTATTCCATGAAAAAGCTACTGAGCCTCCTTTTTTTCACCATTACTTTCCTCAGCCTCCAAGCCCAATTTTCACCCGAAGTTTCCACCCAGGCAACTGACGGCAAATCCGTCCTGACCGCCACCGGCAACGCCGCCCCTTTCGCAGCCACCATCACCGCCGACGACATGCGCAGCTACCTCGAAGTGCTTGCCTCCGACGATTACGAAGGCAGGGAAACCGGCACGGAAGGGCAGCGCAAAGCCGCTGATTTTATCGCCACTCATTTTGAAAAGCTGGGCTTGCCCAAAATCGGCGACGACGACTCCTATTTTCAAAAAATCTCCTTCACCGCCGAAAACTGGGACAACGGGCAAATCGAACTGACCGTCAACGAAAACCGCTTCCGCCACCTGGTGGATTTTTACGCCTTCGCTTCCGCCAATCCAAACCTTAACTCGCTGGAAACCAGCGAAGTCGTCTTCCTCGGCTACGGCATCGAAGACCCGAAATACAATGATTACAAGGGCGCCGACGTGAAAGGCAAGGTCATCCTGATTCACGACGGCGAGCCGGTGAGCGAAAAAGGCATCTCCCACCTAACCGGCACAACCGCACTTTCCGATTGGGCGACCAACTGGCGGCGCAAGCTGGAGGCAGCAAAAAAGAATGGCGTCGCAGCCGTGCTCATCATTGATAACGACATCAAAAAAAGCGTCGGCGAGTTGCGCAGCACCCTGCTCAGTTCGGAAATGAAGATGGGAATGGGCGGTCAACCGGATGGCAAATACCCGAACAACTTGTTCATTTCCAGCACTGTAGCTCGTGAAATCGTCGGCGGAAAGATGAGCAAATTCACGAAGGTGCGGGACGGTATCAAAGCCACCGGCAAACCGGCGCACCTGGCTTTCAAGGCTGATTTGAAATTGATGCAGAAAAAAGTTGTACGGCAATTGCTCGGCTCCAACGTGCTGGGTTTCATCGAAGGCACTGACCCAAAATTGAAAAATGAGGTCGTCGTCGTCACCGCTCACTACGACCACCTGGGCAAGCGAGGCAATTCAATTTACCATGGCGCAGACGACAACGGCTCCGGCACGAGCGCCGTGATGGACATCGCCCAAGCTTTTGCCGAGGCAAAAGAAAAAGGCATTGCGCCTCGCCGCAGCGTCCTTTGCATGTTGGTCAGCGGCGAGGAAAAGGGTTTGCTCGGCTCTGAATTTTACTCGGAGCATCCCATTTTCCCGCTCGAAAACACCGTCGCAAACGTCAACGTGGACATGATTGGGCGCATGGACAAAAAGCACGAACCCAACCCCAACTACATTTACGTCATCGGCGCTGACCGCCTGAGCACAACCTTGCACGACATCAACGAAGCTGCTAATCAAGAATTTATGCAGCTCGAACTGGACTACACTTTCAATGCGAAAAACGACCCCAACCGTTTTTACTACCGCAGCGACCACTACAATTTCGCCCGGAAAGGCATCCCCGCCATCTTCTTTTTCAGCGGTACGCACAAGGATTATCACATGCCAAGCGACACGGTGGACAAGATTGATTTTGAGAAAATGGAGAAGATTGCCCGGTTGGTTTTTTACACCACCTGGGAATTGGCGAACCGGGACGAGCGCATTCAGGTGAATGTGAAGCAGGAGTAAAAAATGGCTGAAGGGTTAAATGGCTGAATGGCTTGGAGCCATTTAGCCATTTAGCCATTTAACCCTTCAGCCATTTCATTTACATCTTCACGACTTTGCCAGACTGCGCCAGCTTGCCGTTGGCATACACATTAATAATGTATGTCCCCGACGGCAACCGGGAAGCATTCCACTTGACTTGAAACTCCCCGCCCGGCTTCTGCTCGTTCAGCACCTGCTCCACCAGCCTGCCTTTCAAATCATAGACTTGAACTGCGATTTGCGCCGCCTGCCGGACATTCAATTTGATGGTCGTTTCATGCTGGAACGGATTCGGAAAACTCACCATCGCCACCGGCATCTTGCCAAGCAGACCATTGCCATCCACCTCGCCTGCGGCAGAAATTACTTGCTGCCCGCTGCACTCGCCGGTGCCGTTATGCGGCAAAGCCATGTAGGGAAATGCGCCGGAAAACTCCTTGTCATTTTCCTCGATGCCGGTCGTGTAGGTGATGACATCCAGCAAATCCTGGGTCACCGGGTTGGCGCTGCCTGCCGGGTAGTCGTCGTACCACAAACCAATCGCCGCCAGCACCACGCCTCCCACCGCCTGCAATTCGATGCGGGTCACGTCATCCTCCAGGCGCCTGCCATTGGGGAAGCCATCCATGTTGGGGATGAATTCGAGGTTCGGATTCGTGTTCCAGGGCGCAGCCGTCAAGCCCAGCACCGCCGCCTGAATCAAGCCATTGGTGCTGAAATTCGGGTCGTCCCGAGGGGTCACCGGCACTGCCATGTTCAGGCGGAGCATATCGCCACCGTTGGGTAAGAAGTTGTGGATGAAAGGTTTACCGTTGGCGAGCGGGTTGCCGTTTTTGCCGGTTGCCAGATGGTATGGCGCCAAATTCGGCACGCCAGTGTGGAAGGCGGGCCACAAATCCACCGAGCGAGGCTTGCCCGGCGCAGGCAGCAGCAAGCTGCCAAAAACCGCCTCGTCGAGCGCAGTTCCCGCAACGGCGGGGCTGCCTTTCAAGCCGAACAAACCATCCTTGCCGTTGCCGAAGTCGAACGATTGCAAGGAGTTGCGCTGAATGCGCAGCTTCGCAAATGCAGGCACCGCTCCGCCAAATTGGTCGTCGTCCATGTACAAAGCCAGTTCAGGATTGTAAAAAAACTCGTCCAATTCAGTGTCCGCCAGCTCGTCGTGAGGGGAAATGGCATTCCAATAATCTTTGTAGCCAATCGGAATCACTGCCTCGTTGGTCAGTGGCATGCCCAAGCGGGAAACCTGTACCCAATTGCCCGAATAAGCCGGGTCGGCGTTGCTCGAAAGGGTGCGAATTTGAGGGCGGCTGGCGGCTGCCCACACGCCAATCACGTAATTCGGGTCGAGAATGCTGCCCGGCGTCGAAGGCGCTCCGGCTTTCAGCAAAGTACTGATGGGCACTTGGATGGCAATGGCGTGGACGTTGAGGCAAGCCACGCCGTCCTTCGGGTCGCCGGTTTGCCGAGGCATGTCGCCCAGGTCGAACACGCCGCCGAGGTCAACAAAAAACGGGTCGTCAACAGGTCCGGCAAAGACTTTTTCGCCGGTCGAGGCGGTCAAAATGGCGCTGTTGAAAAGCGCCGGGTAGGTCGTGCCCAACCCAACTGCGGACTCGATGGAACGAGGCCCGATATTGTTCGGCGGCACGACGCCATTGCTGACGATGGTCTGAAAAGTCACCCCGCTGTTGGTGCTGCGCTCCAAAGTGTAGGTCGTTTTCAGGTTTTGTTTGCCGAGGCGGATGTTGAAAAACGTGGTCGGGTCTTCGTTCACCGAGTTGAAAGTGAAGCGATAAATGACCTCGTCGCCGACCGCCGAAGCGTCGTTGTCCACGTAAATTTCGTAGCGGATGTTTTTGCCGAAATTGTAATAGTTCGGACCGCCGTGTGGCAACTGCAACGGCACGTAGGTGGCGATGATGGTGATGGTGTTCGGCGCATCCGGGCTGCGAAAAGCGTAGAGGTCGCAGTTGTCCGCCAGCGGGTCATCGGAAATGAGCGGCGCTTCCCGGTGGCTGGACGCAAACGAGGAAAAGGCAGTCGCCAGGCACAAGGCTGCGACTGTCAGGGATTTATGAAAGAGATTGAGTTTCATTGTTGATAAAATTGAAAGTCTTGAGTACCCGCCCCTTTAGTCGCTTCAAGTCGCTTTTGTCATCTTGGAAAGACCCGTCCAA
>CAZHLB010000537.1:0-5136 GCA_964533005.1 uncultured Saprospiraceae bacterium | reverse complement strand
GGGATGTTTTGCATTTGGTTCGTGCTGATTGCAAAGGGATTGATATTGGCGTACCTGGCGACGGGATTGTGGCTGGCAGTGAGAAGTGAGGGGTGACACCTTTTTGAAAGGTGTCACCCTTGTCGCCGCAAAATTATCCGCCGCCTTTCCAACCATCTCCATCCGGGCAGGTTTCTGGGATGTTGTTTTTTACCTTTCACTTTCAACGAATTATCATGTTGCAGGGAGGAATTAAAGAAAACGCTGGCAAGGCTGAATTGACCAGTTGGGTCAGGCTTTACACTCAGGAACTCTACGCCTGGGCATTTCACAAAACCTCCGACCGGGCGTTGGCTGAAGACCTCGTGCAGGAAACTTTCCTGGCGGCAGCCGAAAAGGTGGCTGCCTTTAGAAATGAAAGCCAGCCGAAAACCTGGCTTTTTGGCATCCTGAAAAACAAAATTGCCGAGCACTACCGCAGGTCTTTTCGTCAATCCGCCGCTGCCGCCGAACCGCTTGAAACGCTCATCTTTTTTAATGCCAGCGGCAAATGGAACGAAGAGCTTGCGCCCCAATCCTGGCAAGGCGGCGAGGCGCATTTGATGGATAATCCCGCCTTCAACCGGGTCTTCGACCGTTGCATGGACGACTTGCCCCAATTGATGAATGCCTGCATCCGGCTTAAATTTCTGGACGAAAAGAAAGGCGGGGAAATCTGTCAGGATTTGGGCATCACCTCCACCAATTTTTGGCAAATTATCCACCGGGCGAAACTCATGCTCCGGCATTGCCTGGAGCAGTATTGGTTCAAACTTTAGCTTGACTTAGAGGTGACACCTTTCAAAAAGGTGTCACCTCTGGGGAAGAAATTGACGTGAAGAAAATGATGCTGTCTTGCTCCGCAGCTACCGAGCTGATGGAAAAAAAACTAATTGAGCGCCTGACTTCCGGCGAGCGCCTGAAGCTGTTTTTCCACGCTGCTGTTTGCGACGCCTGCCGCCGTTATGAAAAGCAAAGCCGCTTGCTGGAGACTTTTTTAAAATCAAAAGAACAAGCTCCGCTGCCAAACGAACTGACCGAAATAGCGCAAGGACTGGAGGAGAAAATTATGGAGAAGCTGAATGCGGGCGAGGAATAGAGCGCCTGCCCAAAAAAAAAATTGAAAGAAGTTGTCAGGAATGGCAACCCGGCACGACTAACCGGGAAAACTCATCTCCACATGAAAAAGCTATCCATCCTGTTGCTCGCCATCCCGCTGCTCTTGCTTTCCACCTGCAAAAAAGAAGCTAAAAACCTTCCAACTCCCGACGCCGTCATGGTCAAATTCGTGAACAAAACCGGCAAGAACCTCGAAGGCTTGAACGTGAGCCGGGCAGCCGTCGGCGACTTGAAAAAGGGTGCCACGACCGGCGAATATTTCCGTTACGAAACCCTGGGGCAGCAATTCGGCTATGTCCTGGTGGAAACGGTCTGCACCATCGACGGCAAGAAATATTACACCGGCTCTGCCTGCCAGGGAGTTTGCGGCACACCGAGCGCCCCGAACGGCATCTGGCTCGAACCGGGCTACTACAAAATTTCCATCCATATCTCCACCGAATTGGGAGGCAATTATCTCGTGTTCAGGATGATGGACTAATGTTCGATTTAACTGCAACCTTCATTCTTTCACCCGTAGCCGGGATATTGCTCGAATCGCTTATTTCATAAGTAGTCTCTCCTTTACCGAAAGTAGTCGCCGGGTTCATTTTCACCTGGCGGCTGCTTTTCTTTCGAGCTTGTTTCCGGCAAAAAAATGAGCCATGAAAAGCCTAAAAATCGTTTTCGTCAACCGGCAGCAGTTGGACAAACTGTTGAGCACAGGCAAGGGAAAATTTCCATCCAGGCTGCAAGAAATGCGGCTCACGCTGAGGCAAAGCCTGAAAAAATGGAAGCGCCGCCACATCCTGGTGGCAATGGACGAGGCGCTGGTTTTTCAATTGAAAAACATAAATTTTCACCCCCACCTCTTTTCCTAACCTGACCAAATAAGCTGGTTTATTCATCGGGCAGAGGCGGTTTTGGCGTTGCAAGCAGCGCCAGCCGCCCTTGCCGATTGGACGGAAAATCGTCAAGTTTTGTAGCCGCCAAACTTGTTTGGCGGCTACAATCACCCATAACATGAAATCAGAAAATGCATCCGAAAAATGGGCAGGCGCAGGTGCGCTTGCCGCCGTTGCAGCCTCACTTTGCTGCATCACGCCCGTGCTAGCACTGCTGGCAGGCACGAGCGGGCTGGCTTCTACCTTTTCCTGGCTGGAACCTGCACGACCCTGGCTCATCGGCTTGACCGTCGCCGTGCTGGGCTTCGCCTGGCAGCAAAAACTGAAGCCCCAAAAGGCGGAAATCGCCTGCGATTGCGAAGCCGACGGCAAGACACCTTTCCTGCAAACCAAAATTTGCCTCGGCATCGTCACGGCGTTTGCGGTGCTGATGCTGGCGTTCCCGCACTACTCGAAAATCTTCTACCCCGACAACATTCAGGCGTTCACCATTGGCAGGGAAGCGGACGTGCAAACCGCCACTTTCGACATTTCCGGCATGACCTGCACGAGTTGCGAGGAGCACGTGAAACACGCCGTGAACAAGTTACCGGGCATCGTGGAATTAACTGCCAGCCACGAAAAAGGCGATGCCGTGGTGAAATTCGACCGCACAAAATCAAGCGTGGAAGAAATCAAAGCTGCCATTGATGAGACGGGCTACAAGGTCACGGATTATTCAACGGCAGGTATTCATTAACCATCTAAATTTATCAGACATGAAAAAGCTATTGTTCCTCGCGGCGCTCATGTTTTCCGGCTTGGCAATGCAGCAAGTAACGGCGCAAGCCAATGCTGCCGCCACCCCGGCAAAAGAGCAGTCCTGCAAGCTAAAAATCACCGGCATGACCTGCGGCGGCTGCGCCAACCGTGTTTCCACCGCTTTGGGAAAGGTGGATGGCGTTTTGAGCGAAGAAGTGCAGTACCCCGGCGACGTGGCGGTGGTGAAGTACGACCCAACCAGGACGAATGAAAAATCGCTCGTCACTGCCGTTGAAAGCAGCGGCTTCAAAGCCTCCGTTTTGAAGGATGAAGAGCCTATCCCGCACGGCCAAAAGGGGCACGTTTGCAGCCCGGAATGTGGCAAGCCGGCGAAAGGTGACAATTAACGGCAAGAGGTGACACCTTTTAAAAAGGTGTCACCTCTGTTCAATTTTTTTTATGAAAACCATCCTCCTGCAATCCACCATCACCTGCCCAAAATGCGGGCATCAAAAAGTAGAAACCATGCCCACCGACGCCTGCCAGTTTTTCTACGAGTGCGAAAACTGCCACGCCGTGGTGCGTCCGAAAGCGGGCGACTGCTGCGTGTTTTGCAGCTATGGCGACGTGAAATGCCCGCCCATGCAGGCTTGTGAAAAATGTTGTTGAAATTTTTTCAGGATGCCTGTCAGGTTTTGCCGCAGGCAGCAACCAATCAGGCGAAATCAAATTTTTTCACTAAAAATCTTTCAACATGAAAAGCATTTTTCGTCTGACTTCCGGCTTGGCAATTGTTGCCGCCTTGTTTTCCTTCACCTACCTGCTCGCCCCGCCCACGCAATGGAAAGTGGACAAGGCGCACACTTCCGTCGGGTTTTCCATCAACCACTTTTTCACGCCCGTGCAGGGGGCGTTCCAAAAGTTCGACGGCGACATCAAGTTCGACCCGGACAACCTGTCGCAGAGCAAGGTGATTTTCACCGTCGAAGTCGCCAGCGTGAGCACGCAAGACGCCAAGCGTGACAAGCACCTGCAATCCGGCGACTTTTTCGACGCCAAACAATTCCCGCAGATGAAGTTTGCCTCCAGCCACTTTGAAAAGAAAGGCGAAAACGACTACGTCGCTTACGGCAAGCTGACCATCAAGGACGTGACCAAAGAAATCGCCCTGCCTTTCAAAGTCCTCGGCGTCGCTGACCACCCGATGATGAAAGGCTCCAAAATGATTGGCATCTCCGCCGAAACCAGCATCAATCGCAACGAGTATGGCGTGGGCACTGGCAGCTGGGCAGCGACGATGGTCGTGGGTGACAACGTGAATATCAAGATTACCTTAGAAGGGACTTCGATGTAATGTTTTTGTGAAAAACAAGACTGGGAAATGCCAGGCAGGAAGTAGCGTCCGCCTGGCTTTCTTTTTTGTAAGAGCGGTTGGAAGGATGCCAACGGAGTGGCGGTGGATAAATTCTCTGCTCGCCCTGCTGCACGGCGAGCGCCGCCCGCTCCTCGCCGAAGACCCGGCGCTGGACTACGTGGATGCGGTAGAGCTGGGGCTGCTGGCGGAGGGGCTGGGGCGAGGGTGAGGCGGAGCGGTGAGTCACCCCGAATTTTCAAGCATCCTGTTTCCGTCCTGTCTGGTGTGCCGTCTGCAAGTCTGCAAGTCGCTTTTGTCATCCTCGCAGAGGAACTACGAAGTCTGGTGTGCTGTCTGCACGTCTGCAAGTCTGCAAGTCGCTTTTGTCATCCTCGCAGAGGAACTACAATGTCATTCTTCCTTCACCAAACGCCCGTCAAAAGTGGGCGGCCATTCACCACAAAACTCTTTGTTAAGAAATTTCCATTCCGGGTTGTGCTCCTCAATCAGCTTGATTTTCTCTTCCCGAGTTAGAGATTTCAGCGCCTTTTCCCGAGCAAAAGCATTATAGACGTATTGATGCCATTCGCAGTAAACCAATTGGTAGCAGAAATATCTCCCGGCAAAAGTCTCAGGCTTGCCTCTGTTGTCGAAGTGTTCTTTTAGTCTTTGCTGGATATTGTTGGTAACTCCGATGTAGAGGGTGGTTTTGTTGGGATTGGTGAGGATGTACACCCAGAAGTTGAATTCTTTTTTCATGGTAAAGGCTTTTGAGTGAGGTGGGTTTTGAGGTATTTTAGTTCCGCCTGCGGCGGATAGCCTTTTCCGCAAGGTGGGAACAAAAGCGACTTACAGACGGCACACCAGACTTCGTAGTTCCTGCGAGGATGACAAAAGCGACTTGCAGACTTACAAGCTTGCAGACGGCACACCAGACTTCGTAGTTCTTCTGCGAGGATGACAAAAGCGACTTGCAGACTTGCAGCCCGCCAGCCAGACCCCCCGACTACCAAGATCAGC
>CAZHLB010000536.1:0-5136 GCA_964533005.1 uncultured Saprospiraceae bacterium | reverse complement strand
ATTGACAAAAGCGTCTATTTTTTGAAGCAAGTTGAGCGAGAATTTGGCGTGGATTTGTTCGACCGCATGAATTTCGCCTGGCTCCCGAGTACTCGGGACGAAGTGCGCACCGCCAACCGGGACGATTTTTCCCGCCTGTACCAAACCGGCGAAATCACCAACGAAACCCTCGTCTTCGACAACCTCGTCCAAACCAAAGCGGATTTTGAAAAAAGCTGGCTCAAGCCGCTCGGCAAAAGCTGGCACAAAAGAATATTGTGATTTGGTGATTTGGAGATTTGGTGGTGGGACGTCCGACGTCCCACCACCAAATCTCCAAATCACCAAATCACCAAATACCATGTTCGGAAAAGTCAAAAAATGGCTCGGCATCGAAGGAGTCAAGGTGGAATTGTTGCTGCCGGAGCGGGCATTCGAGCAGGTCGGAGCCGTGAGCGGACAGGTGCTTTTTCATTCGAAAAATGCCCAGACGGTTACTTCCGTGCGGGTGAAATTGATTGAAAAATACAGCCGGGGCAGAGGCAAACAGCGCCTCGTGGACGAGTATTTGATTGGTGAAATCACTTTGAAAACTCGCATCCACGTGCCTGCCGAGGAGCCGGTAGCGGTGGAATTCACGCTCCCTTTCGAGCGGGTGAAATCTGCGATAGACGAGTTTGGCGACAAAAATTTCCTGACCGGCGGGCTGGTGAAAATGGCAAAAACGCTGCGCAAAGTCGCCTCAGAGTATCGCATCGAAGTAGAGGCGCAGGTGGAAGGGACGGCGCTCAATCCTTTTGCGAGCAAGGTTTTGAAGATGGTGGAGGCGTAGAAATGTCATTTTTTCAAAAAATGACATTTCTGAAGCCCTCAAGCAAGGGACAGTTTTTTCCAAAAATCAGCATCTCAAAAACCCTTCACCACGCTCGCCGCATCGCTCAATTTGCCATCCAACTGAAAAGCCACGAAATAAATCCCCGGCGCAAAATCAAGCTCCAACTGCACCGTTCCGAGCGCACTTTCCAAACTCACTTCCTCAATTTTTTGCCCCAAAACATTGAAAACCAGCAGCTTCAACTCGTCGTAGCTTTTCTCCACTTTGTAGTCAATGGTCAATTCCGAGCGGAAAGGGTTTGGGTGAAAACGCATTTTCACCAGTTCGTCCGCCTGCCCAAAGTCTTCGTCTGACAAGCCTTCCTCCACCTTAAAATTGTCAATGCCTGCCTCCAAAATATGCCCATTCGCCTCGGTGTCGGCGACCCGGAAAGCGATGCGCATATCGTCGGTAATTTCAATAAACCTCGCCAAATCGAAGCGGGGCGAAGCTCGCCAGGCAAAAGTGTCTTCGGTAATGGCTTCCAAAATGACCGTTTCCTTGCCGTTGCTCACCAAAACGGTCAGCGAATCGTCGGCAGGCGTGGCAGCGTTGGGATTGAAAAACCAGGCGTCGTAGCTCAGGAGTGGGCGGTTGTAGCGACTGCGCAATTGCATCGGCGGGGAGGTCAGCAGGGTGAAGCCTTTGTCCACGTCGTCGTCGCTGAGGGAGAAGCCTTTGTTTCCGGTCACGTAGGCTCGGTCGCCGGGGTCGGCGGGAGAGTCGAAGGTGGGCATTTGGATGAAATTCATGGGTTTGGGTATGTCCCGCTCCCATTGCCCTGTCGGTGCGTCGCCGATGACCGACCAGCCGAGGTCGAGGTTAAAATTGTCTTCGTAGCCACGAGTAACTGCAAAATATCTGACCACATCATGGTCGAAATTCAGATTTTCCCAGAGTTGATTCAGGTAGCCCCATCTTCCGATGAAGACTTTGTAGTCGCCTTCTTTCACGCTCGGAAACAGGTATTTTCCTTCGGCGTCGGTGGTGTCCACGTAAATAAAGTCTTGATTTTCAAGGCGAATGATTGCTCCTTCCACCCTCACGTCATGGTCTTCCACGATGAATCCCTGGATGTTGTGAATAGGTATCGGCGTCATTTCTGCGTCGAGCAAGGTCACCTCGCCCGTTTCGAGAGGAACCATGGAAATGGTCAGGTCGAAAAAGCCCTTGGCTCGAAATTTCACCTCGAAATTACCGGGTGTCGGTTGCCCGGTTTTGTAATTTCCGGTGGCGTCGCTGGCGGCGAAATTGGGGTCGGCGGAAAGAATTTCAACGCTCGCATTCACCACCGGGTCGCCCGTTTCCACGTCGGTCACCCTGCCTTCCAGCCAGGCAGCACGCACGTAAGTTGGCTGCAAAACGAACAGCCCATTTTCGATGTCGCCTGCCGAAATCAAGCCCGAAGGATAATACGGAAAAGCATCCCAAACGCCGTGAAAGCCATTTTCAAAATCATGGTTCGTGTCGTAGTTGCCCACCTGGACGAGGTTTTCCGGGCGGCTGGCATCCACGATGGTCACGCCTTCGGTGTAGTGTGCAATCACGAGAAAGTCATTGAGAACGTGGACGTTGTGCGGAATAACGCCTTTGCCAATTGTGCTTGGCATCCGAAATTCGTCGAGCAAACGGATGTCGGTCAGGTCGGAAATGTCGTACGCAGCGACCGAGGCGTCGGATCGTTCGTCGGTGGTGAAAATGGTTTTACTGTCGTCGGAAAGCCAGACGTTGTGCGTGAATTTATAGGGCGTTTCTTGCTCCGCAAGCTTCACCGGGCTTGAAATATTGGAGATGTCGAAGACGGAAAACCGACCCTGGTAAATTTCCGCCGTGTACAAAGTATCGTTGCGAGCGTAGCTGTCGTGGGCGTAAACCGCTTCGCCGTAGCCCAGAAATTTGGGGTTGCCGGGGTCGGAAAAAACGTCGGTAAAAATCACCCCGCCGCTGTTTTTATCGCAGCCATTCAGGAAGACAATGCCTTGATTGTCAATGAAAATGGAGTGGCAGCGAAACAGCGTGTCGGTTTGCCCCGGCAGCACCGGCTTCCAATTCCAGCTTTGCACCCCGCCCGGCAAGCCGCTCAGGTCAATCACTTTCACCCCTTCCGTCGTGCCGCCCGCATCGGTGACGACGTAGGCAAACTCGCCGAAGGTTTTCAGTTCCCGCCAGGAAGATTGCTGCATCGGCACAAAAGCCACTTCGACCGGCTGCTCAGGATTAGCCAGACTGACGATGGAAACGCCGCTTGCCAACCCCGCCAAAGCGTATTCCGTGCCATCGGGAGCGACGTAGCCCCAGGTTGCGCTGTTGCGGGAAACGTAGTCGAGTTGGGCGGCGAGCTCCATGTTTTGCTGCGCAAAAAGGCTTGAAAGACAGAGGGTTGCTTGAAAAACGAGGTAAAGTTTTTTCATGGCTAATTGCATATTTGCCGATAAAACGATTTCAAAGTTTGTTTGTGCTTCGTGCCAAATTTGGTGAATTAGTGATTGGTGATTGGTGACTGGTGATTGGGGTACCCAATCACCAGTCACCAATCACCCAAAATTTTATGGCAAGACTCCTCTTCATCCTCGCCAAATGGCTGCTGTTCGGGCAGTTGCTTTTCGTGAAATTGCACGAAGACGAATGGGCGAAAATATTCCGCCCGGCGGGCAAAATCATCTCCAATGGCTACCGGTTCAGCGCCTTTTTCGAGGTTTTGCTCAACCTGCTCATCCTGGCTTTGGGGCTGAATTTAGCCATCATTTTTCTTGCTTCCATCTATCGCCGCCGCAAGCGTTTGCCCAGGGGCAGCGCCGACAACGTGCTCGCCGGACTGCAAAATGTCTATGTGATTTTGATGACCGGGCTGATTTTGATGGGTGCAGTGCGGCTCGGCGGCATTGATTCCAAGAGCTTTTTCACTGGCATCAGCATCGTGGCGGCAGCCATCGCCATCATCACCAAAGACTACATTGACAACCTCATCAGCGGCATCGCCATTAGCTTTTCGGACGAGGTGCGCATCGGCGATTACATCAAAATCGGCGAGCACAAAGGCAAGGTCACCGATATCAGCAACAGCCGCATCAGCCTGCTCAACGATGACGACGACATCGTTTTTATTCCCAACAAAACCGTCTTCATCAGCGACTTCATCAATTACACCAAGAAAGGTTTGCGCCGGGTGACCATCGAATTTGAACTGGATACGCACTTCAAAGACACCATCGAGGAATTGGAAAAAGACCTCGTCCAGAGCATCGCCGAATACCATCCGAGCATCGAAACCGACTCCTTCCGCTTGCGGGTCGAGACCATCCGCAAGGATGC
Organism: uncultured Saprospiraceae bacterium; assembly: GCA_964533005.1. GTDB lineage: Bacteria > Bacteroidota > Bacteroidia > Chitinophagales > Saprospiraceae > UBA6168. The sequence continues at coordinate 971 of CAZHLB010000536.1, read as the reverse complement.
GCTGACGCTGAAATTTCAGTTTACGCTCAAGCAAATCAACCGGGAAATGGAGCGGGAAATCAGGCGGAAAACGGTGCGGCAGGTGGTCAGGCACGTGCGCCCGGAAGGAATGCAGCTTTGAAATGCCTGCGGGTGACCGTAACTTGAAGGCTCGCAATGGAACAGACCTTTCCGAAAGTTTGAAACTTTCGGAAAGGTGGTTTCCGCAAAAATGAAGTTATGAGACTCATCTTGCTGCCCCTGTTTTTAGCCCTCCTGACTTTCTTCTCCTTTAAAAATGAAAGCCCAAACCAGACATTTTCCACCTGTCAGCTTTTTTCACCGTTGGACTCCGGCTTGGTCGCTCACTACACTTTCAACCAATGCGATGCAACGGACGAGACCGGCGGCGGCTCGGACGGCGTCATTTTTGGCAACCCGGGCTGCCGTTGCGGCGTCGAAGAAGACGCACTTTGGCTGGATGGCGTGAACGACTACCTCGAATTTCCCGGCAGGGTGAACAAGTTTTTCAACACGATGGACTTCACGGTCAGCTTTTATTTTCGGTCGGTGGGCTACTCAGTTTTCAGCCAAAGCATGCTTGGAAAGCGAGCTGACTGCGACGAATACCTGCAATTCGACACGCAGTTGGACTTGAACAAAAGGGAAGTCAACACCGATTTTTTTGAATCGCCCGACAAATTCTACCGGGATATTTCGCCCGAAACGGACACGTCGGAGTGGATGCACTTCGCCCTGGTGCGGGAAGGCACGCACGTTTTCACCTACATCAACGGCAGCTTGCGCAAGGAAGGCATCAAATGCAGCGGGGTGGACATCAGCAACGACGTGGTTTTGAGTTTTGCCAACAGCCCTTGCTTGGAGAGCGGCAGGGTGGTGCGATTCAAAGGCGGATTGGACGAGATGCGAGTCTATGACCGGGCGCTTTCGGAAGAAGAAATTGGCAAGCTGTACGCATTGAATCCGGTGGA
>CAZHLB010000535.1:0-5146 GCA_964533005.1 uncultured Saprospiraceae bacterium | reverse complement strand
GTGTTTTTAAAAAACCCCCCGGCCGCTTTAATAGTCAGCTTCGTATTACCAATCATCGCTCGACTGTATAGGAACGAGCAATTTCAATCGTACAGGTCAAAATCTTTCCCCGTCTGAAAATACCGCAAGGAATTAATCGCTGCCGAACCCCAGCCTGCCAGCAACCGGAAAACAGCATTGTATTTCCAGATTTTTTTGCCTGGTTGAAAATCAGGCTCGCCACTTTCGGGATGAAGAAAAATGGAGCAGAAATCTCTCGTTTCGCCTGCGTAAGTCACCTGCACCCAGGCGTGATTGCCTCGCTTTCCGCCAGGGAAGCGGTTGTTGAAAGCATGAACCACAATTGCCTGGAAGCCCAACAAATTCAACAGTTTTTTCAAAGCAAACGCCTGTTGCTGGCAGTATCCGTAGCCTCGGCGAAAGGCTTTTTCTGGTGAATCGAAGCTGTTTCTACGGCAATATTGCATCCTCCGGTGAACGAGCAGAACGGCAGCTTTCACCAAGTCCCAGCCTTGCTTGCCGCTGCCTCGCAACTGGCTGGCAGCCTGTTCGATGGTTTGATTTTCAATGCCGGGTCGAAGACCGCCAGGCAAGGCGAGCGTTGCCGGAATAGCTATCAAAATGAGCAGCAAAATCAGCCCGGCAACCGAGAAAAGGAGGTAAAAAAGCAGGTTCATTTTGATGGAATCATGTAATAATTCCGCACCTGCGGCAGCAAAGTTAAGCCAAGTATGACGAGCCCCAGCGTGCCATAAACTGCCTGGATTGGAATGTCTTTCCAGTAACCAATCATCAGCACTTGCACCCCAATCCAAATAACCAATCCCAAGCCCGCCGCAAACGCCAGCGACCAAGCCCAAAGCCGCTTTTCCCAAAATGGCAAACCCGGCATCGGCTTCTCCGGACGGCGGAAATACAGACCGATGGCTGCCACCAACGGCAGTACGCCATTCACCAAAAGCAAAATGACACCCGGCATGAAATAATCGTGAAACGGCGACCCTTCGAGCCTTTCCAAAGGCATTTGAAGCTTGCTGCCCGACGGGTCGAGCAGCATGGAAATACTGCCGTAAAATGCGCCGATGGCATTGAAAAAGAGCAGGAAAATCAGCAGCAAACAAAGCAGATTCGGAAGTTTAGGAAGGAACTTCATGGCTTTATTTTTTTAGTTCGACGCCGCCGCCACCCTGTCCGCAAACTCCATCGCTTTTTCCAGCGTCAGGTCAAACCCATCCTCCACCTGCGTCAGCGAAGTCATCACCACCAGCAGGCGTTTGGAAGGCATGATAAAAGCATACTGCCCGCCGTGCCCCCACATCCAATACCAGCCTTTGTCGGGCAGGCTCCACCAATAATAGCCGAAGGCGGCATCGCCGGAGGCATTGAAAACTTTGGGCGTCAACATCTCTTCCCACCAGTCCGGCGGGATGATTTGCTGCCCTTCCCACCGCCCGCTGTCGAGGACGCATTGCGCAATTTTTGCCAACTCCCTCGGCGTGGTCAGGATGCCGAAAGCGCCCAACGTGACACCGTCGGAATAGCGCAGCCATTCGAGGTTGCCGACGTTCAGCGGGTCGAACAACACCTCCTTGCCGTACTCGTCCAGCGGCTTTCCGGTGGCGCTTTGCACGATGCCGGAGACTACCTGCGGCTCGCCGTCATTGTAGTTGTAAAATTCGCCCGGTGCATGGTTCAGCTTCAGACCAAGCACGTAATCCACGCTGTTGTCCGTCTTGTGCTGGCGGAAAACATCGGATTGGGTGGCATTGTCAAAATCAACCCCGGCACGCATGGTCAGCAGGTCAGCAAGCGTGATGCCTGCTTTGTCGGGGTGTTTTTCGATGTAGTCCGGCAGGTATTTTCCAATCGAATCCTGCACGTCGCCGATGTAGCCCTGCGAAATGGCGATGCCGGTGATGATGGCATTGACTTGCTTGGTGCAAGACCAGATGGCAGCCCGTTTGGTGCGGTCGTCCTCCGTTTTCAGATAGCTTTCCGCCACCAGATTGCCGTTGCGGAACACCAGCAGGCTTTTCATCATCCACAAATCGTCATCCGCATAAATATCCCGGTAAAGTTCATCGAGCGCAGCGGCGTCCAATCCTTCCGAAGCAGGGTCGGAGAGTGCCCAGCCGTCGCCGATGTTTTCAGGCGCATAGCCCTTGTACGGCTTTTTCAAAGGGTCTTCTTTGAGGCAACCTGCCAGCAGCAGGAGGAAGAAAAAGCCGGTCAGAAGAAGCATTGTCTTTTTCATTGCCAGATTATTTGCCAACAGGTTTAGGGAGGTTTAGGAGGTTCAGCGAAGTTTAGTCCTAAACCTCTCTGAACCTTCTAAACCTTCCTAAATCAATTACTTAGGTAAAAAAATGAGCTTCAAAGACTGGTCAATCATGGTTAATCGTGGCTGCTTGAAGTAGCCGTAATAGTTCATGCCGTAGGCAAATGCCAGCCGGGCATCCGCTTTTGGCTGCCACCTGATTTCCAGCCCGGTCTGGTTGTACCTGTTCCACGTGCCAAATTGAAAATCCTGGTGCAGATACCGAACCATGTCGCCAAGACTGGCATCGAAAAAATACTCTCCCCTTTCCACTTCCGGTCTGGAAGTTGCGCCCAGCAGCGTTGTCCGGAATTTCACTTCGAAAAGCTGCCCGCCTGCCTCGAAAGGGTAGGCGAGCGCCCCGCCCACGGAATAGTGCGTGAGCCAGAACGAATAGCCGCTTTGCAAATCGGGATACATCTGGTAGTTGTACTCGCCGGTGAAGAAAAGCCCGGCTGCTAAATCCCGGACACCCCCCGTCTTGCGCAGGTAGCTGACCCGCCCGGGCAGCAGGTGAAGTTGAGCGCCGATGATACCTCTCGACGTCGGGGCAGCTAAACCGATGCCTGCCTCGTAGCTGACCAGCCGCTGGTCATTTTCCCACTCCCAGAGGCGCTGGTATTGCAAGCCGAAGCCCCGGAAGACCAGCCCGTGATTCAAGCCCTCTTTGATTTGCAGGAAATTGACCACTAAGCTTTGCTCGCTGGAACGAGTGGACTGGCAAAAAGCGGTTGCGCCAAAAGCCGCTGCCAGCAGAAAGCTGAAGCCGATGGTTTTTAAATTTTTCATGGCAATTAAGCTTTTGGATGGAAGGATGAAGTAGCTCTCGTGGCGGTGGATGTTTGGGCTTCGCCTCATTTTGAAGGGTGCAAAAATTGGTTCATTGCCCGCTCAAAAGCCATGACTTTCGATGCTGGAAAAGTTGATTAATGTCAAGCGAGTTTGTCCAGCAACTTTCCGAAACCGCTGCGGCTCATCAATTGATGCGTCAAAAATTTCCCATTTAAAAAGACCTGAAAAGTGCCATAAGCAGACGCCATATTTTGCGCTTCTGCGGCGGTATTAATTTTTAGCATTTCGACTTTGATGCCTCTTTCCATAGCTGCTTCCGCCATTTCATTTTTGTATAAATATACGAACGGGCATTGGTCGGAATAATAAATAACCAGCCCTTGTTTATCCGCTATTTCCAGGCTTTTGGCTTGCGGGTAAAATCGAGTAAAAGCCGTATCCCTGTTGAATTTTTTAACCAATAATTCAAAATATGGCGGCGCTGTATCGCATATTTCAAAGCCGTTTTTCAGGAAGAATTTTTTGCCCGTCAAAAAAGGTTTTTCACCGCATATAACCGCTACGCCATTTTTATTTTCAGCGTCTGATAAACAGGCATTTAATAATTGAGCGGCATATCCATGACCTTGATATTTGCCGGAAACCCAGAGACAATGGATAAATAAATATCCCGGCGCTTCGACGGGTCGCCAGGCTAATTCGGCGGGCATGTATTCGATGAAAACTTTGCCCCGGACATCCATTTTTTTGAAGACCAAACCCTCGTCCATACGGGCTTCGAGCCATTGTTTTTTCAAGGCGACGCCGGGCTGGTTTTTGGCGTCGGCGAGGGCGCAGCAGATATGCTCGGAAGGGAGGTTGGATTTGTTGAGCGAGATGATTTTCATGGATATTAGCTTATGTGGGTTCCGTGTGAAATCGTAGCCTTTCAACCTTTTCGCAAGTTTGGAACGCTCACGTTTACGAAACTTTGAAAGTTTCGTAAACGTCTGGAAGCTCACCCGCCGCCCAGTTTTTTTCCCGCCTCATATTTCAGCAACAACTCCATCTGCTCGATGGCTCTTTCGTTGAGCAAATGCAGGCGCTCGTCTGCGCTCATGCCGCCTTTGAGATATTCCGCATTGAGGTTTTCGAGATTTGCCAGGACGAGCAATTGCTCGGTGGAAGCGTGGTCTCGCAGGTTGCCTTGTTTGTCGGGATTTTGGTGCCGCCACTGGGCTGCCGTGATGCCAAAAAGCGACAGGTTGAGCAAGTCGGCTTCGCTGGCATAGACCAGACCTTGCTCGGAGCGGGAAAGCAGGGGCGGCATGATTTGTTTGATGGCTTCGGTGTGCAGGTGGTAATTGACCTTGGACAGTTCCCGCCGCACTTTCCACTGGATGGCTTGGCTGCCATATTTTTCCTCCAGCAAATTCAGGTATTGCCCGACTACGAGTAGGTGAAATTTGGGCGAGAGCCACATCGCAAAATGAAACGCCACTTCCAGGATGCCAAAAGTGCCACCGTACCTGCCTTTGCTGACGCGGAGGCTTTGCACCTTGCAGCTTTCAACCAGTTCCCCGGCGGAGATTTTGAAGGTGTTCAAACCGCTCTTGTTTTCAATTATGGCGAATTCGCCATAATTAAAATCGGGGTTGTTGATTTGCTCCCACGTTTTGAGGTACTCCAACGTGTTGCGATTACGAAGCCAGTCGGAAATCAACATGCTGTCGCCTTTGAAGCCGTGGCACATGTCCGTCAGGCAGATGTAGTTGTCCGTGAGGCGAACCTGTTCGCCTTCGATGAGGAGGGTTGCACTTTGCGTTTTCATGGTAAAAATGGATAAAAATGAAAAGGCTCGGCGACAAGCGTTGCCGCTTTGCACGTGTGTATTTTTCTTTATCCATGCTGTTCCGGGAAGAAGTAAATGAATGGTAGGGCAAACGTAGGAAATAGCTTTGAAAATTGAAGAGGGTTGATATCTGCACTAAGATGAGGCTGTCTCACAAATCGCACTGAGTCGCTTGCGTGTCGCTTTGTCATTCTCGCAGAGAACCT
>CAZHLB010000534.1:0-5147 GCA_964533005.1 uncultured Saprospiraceae bacterium | reverse complement strand
TAGGGCCGGGGTTTTTTTTTGGTAAAAAATTTTTTAACAAAAAATCATCCCTCTCCGAGGGGGTCAAATCGAAAACACCCTCGAAATATTGAACCCCAGCCGGATTCCGCCGTCTCCCCACTCGGTGTTCGTCCGGGTGAGAAATTGATGTTCGAGGATGCCCGTCGAGTTCGTCACGTGAATCTGAAACACGTGCCCGCCCGTCTCGATGTCCACGCCCAAGCCGAAGGTGTCGTAGTAAGTTGCCTCGGTATAGTCGTTGAGGCGATAGCCATATTCGGCGGTCAGCGCAATGCGTTGCGTGATTTTGACACGGGCAGCGGCGGTCAGAATGAAGGCATCGTTTTCGTCGGTCAAAGCCTCCACCTGGTTCATGTGAACCATCACCGGAGCTACTTGTAGCGAAATACCATCCGTGAATTTCCTCGCCAAAATCACCGAATGAGCATAAGCGAAGCGGCTGCTCAAATTTTCGTAGCGGTCGAAGCCATTTACCCCCGCATTCGGGTCTTTGCGGCTGTCAAAAAAGACCCTGCTCATTACGGTGACGCTGACCGGCGGGCTGCCTTTTTCCGCTTGGCGGATGAGGCGGTATTTCAAAAAGCCGTCGTAATTTTTTTCCTCCGACGTGCGCCCGATGCCGAACGAAAGACGCCCGTCATAGCTGTATTCCAGCCCCAGGTGAATGCTGGCGCCGCCGTCCAAGCCCCAAAAATTGTAGCCGCCGCTGTTGAATGCGCCGAAACGGTGGGCGATGCGAAATTCGAGCGTGCGCTTGCCTGGCACTTCGAGCGTATGCAAGTTGATGAGGCGGGTGCCTTTGAAAGTGGCGATGGCGATGCCGGGTTGTTCTTCCGGCTCACCAAGTTCGCTTAACAAATCAGGTTCCTGCGCATTCAAACCGAGCACAAACGCCTGAAAAACAAGAAGAAAGAGTAAATTTTTCATTAGAGAAGGATTGAGAAGTGAGCGGTTTTAAAGGGGCTTTCAAAGGGCGGCAAATTTGACAACTTTTCAAAAGCCACCAAATGCCCGCCCGCTGGTAAAACGCATCAAAAACGGAAGGTTGCAACCTGGGTTGCCATTGGACACAAAAAAAGCCCGGCGCTCTTTGGAAGCGTCGGGCAGTCGGAGCAGTAATGAAGATGCCAGCTTATCAAATTCGCTCGAAGTGCAGTTCTTCCAGGTGCTCGTCGTTGTCGTCCCGGAGCTTGATAGTGTCGTCGTTTTTTTCCAGGATGAGCCAGTCGTCGTTCAATTCTTCCAGCGGTTTCGTGCCGGGGATGACTAAAATCAGCTTCGAGGAAGTTTGCTGCCAGGTTCCTTCGACCGTGCCGCCGCCGGGTACGTTGGCAACGAAAACGCCGCCGCTTTTAAACTCGAAAGTGTAGCCGCTGAAATCGGAAGTTTCGTCCTCGTCCTTGTCAAAAAAGTAGGTGACTTTCCACTGGCTGCCGGTGGGAATCGCCGTGTTTGGGTTAGAGACCTGGTCGTCGTCGCTATGCTGGCAAGCGGCAAAAGCCAGCGCCAGGAGGCTGAGAAGAAGCACGTTTTTCATGGTTAATCTTGTTTGGTGAAAGTGAAATCAAGGCGGGCGTTCATTCACAGCAAATGTGAGAGCGGCAGCGGGGTGGTAAAAAAAGAGTTGCTTGAACGGGAAAAGCGAGTGGCTGAACGGTGAGGCGAGATTTCCGAAATCTCATCCCGATAGCAATCCGGACAGAAATCAGGTTGGTAATTCTTGCCGGGCGTTCTACTTTTGCCGCCGCTTGCAAAGGCAATTTTTCAATCACTTAAATTCAACGAAAATGTCCGACCACATCGAAAATGAAGGCAAAAAAGGCAAGTTCATGCTTTGGTTCTTCATCTACTTTATCCTTTTCATGGGGCTGCTGATTTACGTGTACCAGTACAATTTCAAGCAGCTATTTTGAGAGGGAACTGGCTTCGCCAACAAAAAAGCCTTGCCGCAACCCGGGTTGCGGCAAGGCTTTTTTTGTTACTCCCGAATGCGTTATTTCGGCTGTTCGGGCTTTTTAAAAATATCGTTGACTGAGATGGCAAACTCAGGCAAGGCGGGGGCTGCGGAGCAAATCATCTCGCCTTCGCAAATAGTCATTTGAGAAGAACCTTTCACGTAAACGTCCACCTCTTTCACCTTTGGGTAAATCATCCAAATCACTTTCACGCCCGCCTTGAAATAGTCCCGAATTTTCTCCTTGTACTTTTCCATTTTATCTGATGGCGAGACCACTTCGATAACGAACTCCGCTATGGGATGTCCACCATTGTAAGCATCCAGCACTTGTGCTTGGTTCAGGTAGCACATATCGGGAATGCGGACGTGGTCTTTCCACAATTCATTATCCACCTCGGCTGTAAAACTTCCTTCTACCTTTCCATTCATCTTGAGGGAATAGAATAAATCGTGGAGGTTGTTCGCAATGTAGTGTTGGTTTAGTTTCATTGTTTTTTCAAATTTTTCAATGCGCCCGTCCACCAACTCATATTTCCAGCCATCTTCCCGGTGGCGGTATTTTTCGTAATAAGTTTCCATGGAAACGTGCGCAGTCATTCCATTTTTCCGGCTCTTCAAGGCGGGTGATTTTGTCTTTTCGAAAGCTGCTGTTGCATTCATTCTTGACTAATTTTTAGCAAAAATAGGCTTTCAAGCTGAAAATTTCCGGCTCAATTTCCCTTCCCATTCATCTCGCTCGTAAAATGAAACGCCACCGCCGGATGGTTCTCCTGCGCCATTTTCAGCGCCCAGGCGCTCTCGGCAAGGAAGACCAAATTGCCGTGTTTGTCCCTCGCCAGGTCTTTGTTTCGGCGGGTCATGAATTCCTGCATCGCCTTCGGGTCGTCGCAGGTGACCCAGCAGGCTTTGTGCAGGTTGGCAGGTTCGTAGCGGCAGGCAGCGCCGTACTCGTTTTGCAGGCGGTATTGAATCACCTCGAATTGCAGCGCACCGACTGTTCCGATGATTTTTCGACCGTTGATTTCTTTGGTGAAAAGCTGCGCCACGCCTTCGTCCATGAGTTGCTCCAAACCTTTGGCTAATTGCTTCGAACGCATCGGGTCGGCGTTTTCGACGTAGCGAAATTGCTCCGGCGAGAAGCTGGGAATGCCAGTGAAATGGAGCTTTTCACCCTCGGTGAGCGAGTCGCCGATTTTGAAATTGCCACTGTCGTACAAGCCCACCACGTCGCCGGGGAAGGCTTCATCAATCACCTCTTTTTTGCTCGCCATGAACGAGGTCGGGTTGGAAAAGCGCAGTTCCCGACCCTGCCGCACGTGGAAGTAGTTTTTGTTCCGCTCGAAAGTCCCGCTACACACCCGCAGGAAAGCGATGCGGTCACGGTGGCGAGGGTCAATGTTGGCGTGGATTTTAAAAACGAAGCCGGAAAACTTGTCTTCCGTCGGCGACACCTGGCGCTCCTCGGTCGTGCGAGGCAGCGGCGTCGGGGCGATGTCGGTGAAACAATCGAGCAATTCCCGGACGCCAAAATTATTGACGGCGCTGCCAAAAAACACCGGCGACAGCAGCCCGTCGAGGTAATCCTGTTTGTCGAAGGGCAGGTAGATTTTTTCAATCATTTCCACCTCGTGGCGCAGTTCGTTGGCTGCCCGCTCGCCCACGTGCCTGTCCAATTCCAGGTTGGCGAGGTCGGTGATTTCGATTTTTTCCTCCTCCGCCTGCTTGCCGTGCGGGCGAAAAAGCACCAGCTTCTTTTCGTACATGCTGTAAACTCCCTGAAACCGCTGCCCCATGCCGACGGGCCAACTCAACGGGCGGACGAGAATGCCCAGCTTTTTCTCGATTTCATCGAGCAAATCGAAGCCGTCTTTGCCCTCCCGGTCGAGCTTGTTGATGAAAACGATAATCGGCGTCGAGCGCATCCGGCAGACGTTGACGAGCTTTTCGGTCTGCGTTTCCACGCCTTTTGCCACGTCAATCACGACGATGACGCTGTCCACGGCGGTCAAAGTGCGGAAGGTGTCTTCGGCAAAATCCTGGTGACCCGGCGTGTCGAGGATGTTGATTTTTAAGTCCTTGTACTCGAAAGCCATGACCGAGGTGGCGACGGAGATGCCCCGCTGCTTTTCGATTTCCATGAAATCGGAGACGGTGGTCTTTTTGATTTTATTGGACTTGACAGCGCCTGCGGTCTGGATGGCGCCGCCAAAAAGGAGGAGCTTTTCCGTGAGGGTGGTTTTCCCGGCGTCGGGGTGGGAGATGATGGCGAAGGTGCGGCGGCGGTTGATTTCTTGCTTTAAACTCATGTCTTTTAAAATTTGGGGCGCAAAAATAGAAAGCCTCGCCACGCTTTTTTCAAGCCCTTTTTTTCTTCCAGTCAATGAATCTTTTTACCTCCACAAACTCAATCATTCCTGCGCTTTCCGGGTCTTCCGGCAAAGGGCAAACGTCAACGTAATCCAGGTCGAGTGCTGCCGATTTTTCCCCAAGGCAAGTATCCAATAGCAAAAAAGTGCCTGCCAAAAAATCATCGTGCCTTTCTTCTTTGTAGGCAGGAAAGGCAACCGAAATACCAATACTGTTGGGGTTGTCTTTGTGCCCCAAAGGCATAAACCATAGCTCACACGCATCGGATAATCCGATACGTGAGCATTTAAGCTGCCGCTAAAACTGCTGCCAATTCAAATTCGGCACTCGCTGAAATATGCCATCGTTGCTCAACAAAGTCGCCTGTAAAGGGGGCAGAAACAGAAAAGCAAAGGCAAACAGGTGTGAAGTCCTCATGCGGGATACCATCTTTGCCGCCAAATTCGCAAAAATTATCATCCGCAAAATCCTCGTCATCCGCTTTTCCTCCATCGGCGACATCCTGCTCACGACGCCGGTGGTGCGCTGCCTGCAACAGCAGTTGGGCGCTGAAATTCACTTCCTAACCAAGCGGGCATACGTGCCTTTGCTCGAAGCCAATCCTTACATTAGTAGTATTCACACCATCGAAAAAAAGGTCTCGGAAGTGCTGCCTGCCCTGCGCTGGGAAAATTTCGACTGCATCGTTGACCTGCACAAAAACCTGAGAAGCTGGCAGGTGCGGATGGCTTTGGGCAAAAAAACGCTGGCTTTTGACAAGCTCAATTTTGAGAAATGGCTGCTGGTCAATTTTAAAATCAAC
>CAZHLB010000533.1:2656-5150 GCA_964533005.1 uncultured Saprospiraceae bacterium | reverse complement strand
ATTTTTGACGAACCCACCAACGGTCTCGACCCGCAAGGCATCGCCGAAGTGCGGGAAATCATTCGCCGCATCGCCGCCGAACGGAAGACGATTATTATGGCGAGCCACATTTTGGACGAGGTGGAAAAGGTTTGCAGCCACGTTGCCATCATCAAAAAAGGCAAGCTGCTGGCAACCGGCGAGGTTGGCGCAATTTTAAGCAAGGACAAACAGGTGGATATTTCCGCTGAAAATTTGCCGCATCTCAAAACCCTGCTCGCCATCGTGCCCGGTGTCAATCTCCTGGAAGAAACCAATCGCCACCTGACCCTTTCCGTAGCGGAGTCGGTCACCGCCGCCGAACTCAACCGGCTGGCATTTCAAAATGGAATTACGCTGACCCACCTTGTCGTAAGACCGAAAAGCCTTGAGTCTGAATTTTTGGAAATCACTAAATAAATAATGGTGATTGGTGATTGGACTGTCCAATCACCAATCACTAATCACGATATGCTGCACCTGCTTCAATTAGAATGGAAAAAGCAAAAAGGCTATATCCTATTCCGCCTGCTTGCCATTGCATATTTCATATTGATGCCAGCCGTTCTGCTGGCGCTCAAAAAGATTTTTGACAATAATTACCCCGACGGTGGTGCGGGCGATGCGTTGCCTTTCGACCCACGCAAGATGTTGGTGCAATTTCCCACTGTCTGGAATTGGTTCGGCTACATCGGCAATTGGCTGGTTTTCTTTGTGTTAGGCTTTTTAGCGGTGTTGCTAATAACCAATGAGCATAGCAACCGGACGTTGCGGCAAAACATAATTACCGGCTTGCACCGGACTGAATTTTTCCTAAGCAAGCTATATTTTATGTTTGCAATCAGCCTGGCGGCGACGGTTTATTATGCGCTTTGCTCACTCGCTATCGGCTTTTCGCATACCGAGACGATTTATACTTCCACCGTTTTAAAAAATTGGGACATGATGCCACGCTATTTTCTAATGTGCCTGGGCTATATGAGTTTCGGCTTATTAATTGGCGCATTGGTGAAGCGGATGGGCATTGCTTTATTTGTTTACCTGGCGTATGTCATATTCCTTGAACCGGTGTTGCGGTGGGCGGTTCATTTTAATTATTTCAAGAACGAATACTTCAAGTATTACCCCCTCAATATGATTGAAGACCTATGCCCGGTGCCGTTTTTTGACCAGGCAGATAATTTTTTAAAGCAGAACAATTTCACCTTGTTTTTGCCTGCGAGCCATGCCGTGATTGGCGCAAGCATTTGCATCGCCTTGTTTTTCTGGTTGACGCACCGGCGGCTGAAAACGGGCGACCTTTGAGCGAGGCAGATATAGTTGATAAGGTTAATTCAGATTTATTTTGCTGCGAAATCAACCTGATTAACCTTATCCACTTTATCAACCTTTGAATTTATGATTCGAACTACTGTCGTTGGAAGTTACCCTTTCCCCTCCTGGCTCGAATTCGCCAGCCAGCACCTCGACCAATTTGGCAAAGCCGACCTGGACGAAATTATCGAAGACGCCGTCGTCGCCGCCATTCACGACCAAGTGACTGCCGGGCTGGACGTCATCACCGACGGCGAACAAACCCGCCTGGATTTCAATCTTTCATTTTATGGCTACATCGAAGGCATCGTCCAAAATGCCGATGTCCCTCGCCGCTGGGGTCCACCTGCGCACGACCAGCGTGGAAAACACGCCATCGAAGGCGAGCTTAAAGCGCCACGTGGCTTGGGCGTGGTCGAGGAATTTTTACGGTTGAAACGGCTCGCTCCGCCGGATCCAACTTTGAAGGCAAGTGTGCCAGGACCCTACACTTTGAGCGGGCGGCTGCTGCCCAATGATTTTTAAAAAAACCGCTACGAAATCACCGACGGCTTGCTGCCCATTGTGCAAAAAGAGCTGGTCGCACTGGTCGAAGCCGGATGCACGGAAATCACGGTGGATGAGCCTTCTATGAGTTGTTACGCTCACAAAGAAGACACTCGCCGACTCGTGGAAATTTTCAACCGGACGGTCGGGCCGGTCGTCGGGAAGTGCCGCCTGAGCACACATTTGTGTTTTGGAAATTACAAAGGACACTCAGTCGGCAAGCGCCAGATTGCGCCGATGTTGCCTGATTTTCTGGACTTTAAAGTAGATGAAATTCACCTGGAAATGGCGAACCGGGAGTTCGCCGAGGTGGAGTTGCTGGCAGAATTTGCTCAAAAAATGCACGTCGCAGTCGGCGTCGTGGACGTGAAAAGTTACTACATCGAAACGGTGAAAGACATTGTTGAGCGCATCGAGCTTTGTCTGAAATACGTCCCTGCTGAGAGGCTTTCGATTGCGCCTGATTGCGGATTGAGCCAAACGGCGAGGTGGGCAGCGAGGCAAAAATTGAAGAATATGGTCGAGGCAAGTAGACAAGTAAAACTTTGAGCGAGGTGTTTTGAAATATCCGTGTCGCCAAACTCCAGTTTGGCGGCGTTGCACATCGCCAAACTGG
>CAZHLB010000533.1:0-2646 GCA_964533005.1 uncultured Saprospiraceae bacterium | reverse complement strand
ACCCCCTTGGTGGGGGGCGTGTCCCCACCACATTAGTGGTGGTCTCCCCCCACACGGAGATTTCAAAAACGCCTCTCTCTGAACGAGTTAGCCTTTCAGCAACTCATCCACCACCCGCCGGACGCCTGTGCTTGCATTTTCTGCCACCACCTTCAAATTCGGCAGCACGGAAAGCTCCAAATTGATGCTCGGCTTTGGGTCTATGTAAAAAATGCGTGCATAGCGGGGCGCATAACTCACCAAACCTGCCGCCGGATAGACCTGCATCGAAGTGCCGACAATCAGCACAACTTCTGCCTGGCTCACCAAATCCGCCGCAAGCGGCAACATCGGAACTTCCTCGCCAAACCAGACAATGTGCGGTCGCAATTGACTGCCCCGCTCGCATTTGTCGGTGAGCGAGATGTCGCCTTTCCAATCATAAATCAATTCCGGGTCATGGGTGCTGCGAGCTTTCAGCAGTTCGCCGTGCAGGTGCAGGACGAGCTTGCTGCCTGCCCGCTCGTGCAGGTCGTCCACGTTTTGGGTGACGACGCAGGTGGTGAATTTGGCTTCCAAATCCACCAGCGCCAGGTGGGCTGCGTTGGGTTCGACCAGCTGAAGCTGGCGGCGTCGCTGGTTGTAAAATTCGAGCACCAGTTCCTTGTTTTTTCGCCAGCCTTGGGGCGAGGCGACTTCCATGATGTCGTGGTTTTCCCACAACCCGTTGGCATCTCGGAATGTGCTGATGCCGCTTTCGGCGCTGACGCCGGCGCCGGTGAGGACTACGAGTTTTTGCATGAGGTGGACATTTTGCAGAGAGGTAGTTTTTTGAGGAAAATTTTTTCAAAAATTTTCCTCAAAAAACTACCTCTCTGCGAAGCTAACTTTCCACGAGGAGCGCCCGTTCCGAAAACTGCCGTTTGATTTTTTCCATCAGCCCGGCTGCCACGTCTGCCGCTTGCAAGCGGTGAAGATGATTAATGACTTTCCGCAGTTGTTCCGTTGGCACGACGCCAAAATGCGTAGCTAAATATTGCTCCAAAATAACTTGATACAACTGCTGCACCTGTGCCCGCCGGTGCTTCAACAAGTGGTGGTCGTAGCGTTGCAATAGTTCCAGGGAGTTTTGATTTTCAATGAGTTGCAACAAATCATCCCACCGCTCTTCGCCTGAAAGCAGGGTCGCCAGCAACTCAATATTTGCCGTGGAAGGCGGCAGTTTTTGCAGCGGCAAAAGGATTTTCTCAGAAAAAAATGCCGTCCAGTCTCCCTCAAAATTTTCTTTGACTTGCTGAAAATAGGCGGGGTCTTTCGTGTCGAAAAAGCGGCTGAGGGCAAGGGTTGAAATTGTTTCCCGGTCGCTACGACCGAGGGCGAGCAGCAGCAAAATGTCGTCGAGACGTGCCTTGAATTCTGGCTGGTGAATGAAGCGCAATCCTTTTTCCGCCAGCGATTGGGCTTGGTCGGGCAAGCCTTTTGCCAGGGCAGTTTCCACCACGAAAAGCAGCAATTCCGGCGAGGATAGCATGTCCAAAGTGAAGGTTTGCGCCGCCTGTTCCATGCCTTGTTTTTCCAACAAACGCAACTTGGCGATGACCAAATGAGAGCGGTATTCCATCGCCAGGTTGGCTTTAGCCAGTTCATTATCAAAGGTTTGGAGCAAAGTTTCCAATTTGCCGGGGTCGTCGGCGAGTTGATGCAAAGCATCAAAAAAGCGGTGCGACAAGTGATTCAGCCGGTAGGCTGGGCGAGTGCATTCCTGCAAGCAAAACATCCAAATTTCTTCCCGCAAGGCTGGCGGAATGGACTTTTCAAGCAATCGCTCTAGCCGGTCGAAAGCTTGCGAAACGACGGCGTTGAAATTGGTTCTTTCACTTTCGACCTTGCGCAGCACCGGGGTAATTTTTTCAATCACCGCTTGCACGATGCTCCAGCCTTCGGCAAAATGTTCCAAGCTGAAGGCGTCGTCTGCCTGACCTGCCAATTCTTTCAGCATTTTCAAAAGCTGGATGCCTCCAATGGCGCTGATTCTATCGTCTTTTTTGCGGGCGGCTTGCAAGGCTTCGTCGAGCAACTGTGCATATTTTTCCCGGCTGTCGAACATCGGCACGGCTGCGGCGAAGCGGGCTTTTAGAGACAGCAAAAAATTCCGGTTCGATTTGGCAAACTGGCGAATGAAGCCGTCCAGGTCATCCCGGTTGGCATTTTCGAGAATGGCGTTCACACTCAGTTTTTGGTAACTGACTGGTTGTCTGGGCTTTTCCGGTTTTGCGGGTTTTTCAGCTTGTCTTTCCGCCAGCCTGCGCCGGAGTGCCAGCAATCCTGCCGCTACGTGACCGCACATTTTGTCCCCGATGCTTCGGGGCGAGCTATCTTGGAAAGTATTGCATTCACAAGAAAATGCCCGCACTCTCGAAGGCGTGATTTGCATTTCCACCTCGAACTTATCCACCGTCGCCAGCCAAAAATGGCGCTCGCTCTCGGCAAGGCGGGTGACTTTGCCAGCTTCGAGCAGCTTCTCGCCAACGAGCAGGTGGCGCTCGTCCAGTTCCAATTCTAGATTTTTTAGCTGAAAGTTCACCTTGTTTTTTTTCCCGCAAAGGGCGCAGAGGAGCGAAGGGCGCAAAGGATAACTTAGCGGACTTAGCTCCTTTGCGCCCTTTG
>CAZHLB010000532.1:0-5154 GCA_964533005.1 uncultured Saprospiraceae bacterium | reverse complement strand
CGTGCCAGGCAGTGGTTTTCTGGACAGAGCCAGTCGCCAACGACAACTGCCCGACCATCTCCATTTCGAGAAGCCACGAACCCGGCGATACTTTTCCAACCGGCACAACGACAGTGCTTTACGTTGCAACCGATGCCGGTGGCAATACCGATTCCTGCTCATTCAATATCACGGTGGCGGACGACGAGCCACCGGTCATTTCCAGCTGCCCCGTTGACATTTCGCAGGGCACGGACTCCAGTTTTTGTTCGGCGGCGGTGGATTGGGTCGAGCCACTTGCTACCGATAATTGCGGCTTGGCAAGTTTCACTTCCAGCCACGACCCGCTTGACATTTTCCTGACCGACACGACGACGGTGACGTACACCGCAACCGACTCAGCAGGCAATGTTTCCACGTGTGAATTCGACGTAATCATCGCAGATGACGAGCCGCCGGTGATTACCGGTTGCCCCGCTGACACCTTCCTCATCGCCGAGCCGGACAGTTGCAGCGCCATCGCCAACTGGTTGCCGCTGACGGTGAGCGACAATTGTCCCGGCTTCACGCTGGTCAACAATTTCGACCCCGGCGACCGCTTCCCGGTGGATAGCACTTTCGTGAATTACGTGGCGACCGACGCCGCTGGTAACTCTGCCACCTGTACTTTCCTGGTGGTGGTGAGCGACACGGTTTTTCCGGTTTTCTCGAATTGCCCTGCCGACATCACGATGCCTGCTGATTCGGGCGCTTGCAGCGCTGTCGTTACCTGGGTTGCGCCGACCGTTTCCGACAACTGCGACGTGGTTTTGACCAACAGCCACGACCCCGGCGATACTTTCCCGGTTGGCACGACGACAGTGACTTATCACGCTGAGGACGAGGGTTGGAATCAAGCTACCTGCACTTTCGACGTGACGGTTGTGGACGACCAGTCACCTGCGCTGGCTTGCCCGACCGTTGACACGCTTATCCTTTCTGCGGGCGACACGGGAGTGGTGGTGACCGGCATCGGCTTGGTCAGCTTGAGCGACAATTGCGGCGTGGACTCAACTTGGTTTACGCTTGCTGGCGCAACGAGCGGCAGCGCAGGCTCAGGCAGCGGCACGGTGGACGTGAGCGGAACGCTCTTCGAGGAGGGCACGACGACGGTGACTTATTTCGCTGAAGACGAGGCTGGCAACGTGGATAGTTGCTCGTTCCTGGTAGTGGTCGAATCGGTCGTGCCGCTGGAAATTGACTGCCCCGACAGCGTTCAAACCGTGAACGATGCAGGCAATTGCAGCGCCATCGTGCTGAATTTGTCGCCTGTTGTTGACCCGGTTGATTCGCTGGCGAGCCTCGAATTTTTCGCCACCGGCGCAACTTCTCAGACGGGCAACGACGCCAGCGGCTTGCATTTTGAAGTGGGCACGACGACCGTGACCTATGTTGCGGTGAGCCACGCAGGCGACACGGCGACTTGCGTTTTCATGGTGGAAGTGAGCGACACCGAGTCGCCCGTTTTCACCAATTGCAACGGCAACGATACCGTCTCGACCACGAACACGCTTTGCGGGCTGCTTTTCAGCGGCAACGTACTGCCTGTCGCCGACGACAATTGCCCCGGCTTGGTTTTGACCTACCTCCCGGCGGCTGGCACGACTTTGACGCTCGGCACGACGCCTATCAGTGCATTGGCGACGGATTCGGCTGGTAATCAAGCGATTTGCACTTACAACATCACCGTTCTGGACGATGATGCGCCAGTGATTTCCGGTTGCCCAGGCAATATTTCCGTCGCTGCCGCCCTCGGTCAGTGCGGCGCAAACGTCAACTGGATTGCGCCGACGGCGACTGATAATTGCCAACTCCTCGCCTTCACGCCGAGCCAGGCGCCCGGCTCATTTTTCCCGGCAGGGAACATTCCTACCCCGGTCGAATACGTGGCGGTGGACAATGCGGGCAACGTCGCCAAGTGCATGTTCACGGTGACAGTGAGCGACCAGCAGCCGCCGGTTTTTGTGGTTTGCCCGACCGTGCCGACGGTGAATGCTTCGCCGGGAAATTGCTCGGCAATCGTCACTTGGGCGCTGCCTGCGGTGAGCGACAACTGCGGCGTGATTAGTTTGAACGGCAACCAAATACCCGGTTCTTTCGACGTGGGCAGCACAACGGCAACTTACACGGCGCTCGATGCGGCTGGAAATTCCGCCACCTGCAACTTCACGATTACGGTGATGGACAACCAGTTCCCCGTCTTTTCCGGCGTGCCGCAAGACATGACCGTGCTTGCCGAACCGGGCTTGTGCGGTGCAACCGTGAACTGGAACCCGCCGACGGCGAACGACAACTGCGGCATCGTTTCGGTGCAGGGCAGCGAGACGCCGGGCAGCTTTTTTGATGCAGGCAGCGAGGTGGAAGTCGAATACACCGCCGTTGACGAAAACGGCAACGTGACGGTGGTCAGCTTCACGATTGAAGTTTTGGACGTGATTCCGCCGGTTTTCAACTGCCCGGAAGACGTGACGATTTCGACCGACGGCAGCATTTTGAATGACCCGTCGGGCGTGATAATTTCTTTGCAACCTATTGATTGTGAGAACATCCAGCTTTCTTACCAGCAACCTTCGGTCACGGACGACTGCGGCATTTCGAGCGTCGTGCAGACGGAAGGATTGGCTTCGGGCAGCATTTTCACGACTGGCACGGTGGACATCACTTTCCTCGCAACGGACAACAACGGCAACCCGAACACTTGCCATTTCGACATCGTGGTGGAAGACGTGGCGGCGACGGTGGCAGCGGGTGGTTTTCCGTCAAACCCATGCGAGGGCGAGACCGTGTCATTCTTCGTAAATAGTTATCCGGGAGCGACTTACAAGTGGAAAGACCCGCTCGGCAACGTCGTGTCAATGAGCAGCTTTTTCAACCTGAACAGCATTTCCATGCTGCAAAGCGGCACGTTCACGGTGGAAATTGACCTGCCTTCCAACTGTACGTTGACCGGCAGCGTGGACGTGATTGTGAACCCGAACCCGCAAATCACCGCTATCGCAAACGACTTGCTTTGCACCGATGGCACGGGCGACATTCAACTGAACGGCGAGGTGCTGAACGGGGCGGTCGTGATGGAATGGAAATGGGTTTATCCTGACCAAACTTTTGCCTTCGGGCAAAACCAGACCATCTCGGATGCAGGTGTGGACGATGCCGGAATTTACATTTTGACCGCCACGACTGCCAATGGCTGCATGGGTATTGCGACCGTCGAGGTGGACGTTTCGCTCGAACCGACCATGCCCTCGCTTTTTGGCAGCGACAACGCCGTGTGCGTGGGCGACCAGGTGGTGCTCGACGGACAGGCTTTTACTGGCGATGAGGTTGAATATCATTGGTTTGCGACGCCATCACAAGGCAGCGGCTTGATTCCGTTCAGCAACGACGTGCTGACGGTCGAGCCTTCCGAGCCGGGCACTTACACCTATTCTTACTTCGTCGTGGTGGACGGTTGCAGTTCGGATACTGCCGTTTGGATGGTCAACGTGCAAGCTGCGCCGACCCTTTCCCCGTCGTACAGCGGCATGTTGACTTGCTTGGATGGAACGACTTCCATCACGCTTTTGGCAGGTGGCAGCGGCGCTACTTCGTGGGAATGGGTCGGGGTGAACATACCATTTAATTCCATTGAGGAAAACCCGGAGATTTTGAACGCAACTTCCGATGATTCAGGCATTTATCAAGTGACTGCCACGACGACAAACGGCTGTTCGAGCACGGCTTTGATAGGTTTGGACATCACCGATGCGCCGCCTGCGCCGACGCTCGTTGCCTCGCAAGGCAGCATTTGCCTCGGCGGCAGCATCACCTTGAGCGTAACGCCGAACTACGGGCAAGCTGACTTCACCTGGACGGGCAATAACCTGCCGCCTTTCGCTCCCACCGTGCAAAACTTGCAAGTCACGCCCGATTCGACGGGAACGCTGACCTACACTTTCTCGGCGCTGGTCAACGGCTGCCCGACGACGGTGGCGACGACGACCGTTTTAGTGGAAGCTGCGCCGGTGGTGGGCATTTCGGTGCAGGGACAGACGACTTGCGTGGATTCAAATTCGGTGGTGACGCTGGTGGGAAATGCGCCAGGCGCAACCAGCTTCGAGTGGCGCAAGACGCCTAATGGGCCAGTGATTTGGACGGAAAAAGATTTGATGCTAACTGGCGTAACTGCCGATGATTCAGGCACTTATTTCCTCACTGCGAAATCTGGACTTGACTGCACCGGGTCGGGCAGCATCGAGCTGACTATCTCGGAAGCTCTGCCGCCGCTCCTCGCAACGATTGACGGAAATGCTTGCGAAGAAGGCAATCTGACGCTCTGCGCCGAGTTAATCATCGGTGCAACGTACCAATGGCAAAACCCCCAAGGCGATATTTTTGCTCAAACGCAATGCGTGACCATTCCGAATGCGACCGCAGCGTTGAACGGAACTTACACCGTGACGGCTTTCAAAGATGGCTGCACAGCGACCGGCAGCCGGGAGGTTTCCATTTTACCGCCGCCCGATGCGTTAGCTGAAACGGTGCTGGTTTTCTTCGACCAGCCGCAGGGCTTCGACGTAGTGGCAAACGACAGTTTGGTGGAGGGCAAGGATTTCACCATCAAGATTTTGGAGAATCCGACCAAAGGCA
The DNA here is from genome assembly GCA_964533005.1 of uncultured Saprospiraceae bacterium. Taxonomy (GTDB): domain Bacteria; phylum Bacteroidota; class Bacteroidia; order Chitinophagales; family Saprospiraceae; genus UBA6168. The sequence goes on along the minus strand of CAZHLB010000532.1, from coordinate 507 downwards.
CGGTGGTCTATGACGGCAACGGGGTCTTCACGTACACGGCTTTCCCCGGTTTTTCGGAGAGCGACCACATGACGTATGAAATCTGCTACACGGATTGCCCGGATTTGTGCGACATCGCTTTCGTGACTTTCATCGTGCGCCCACCTCCTGACCAGTGCTTGATTACTTCACTTATTTCTCCGAATGACGACGGAACGAACGACAAATTCGTGGTTTCGTGCCTCGACATTCCTGGCGCACCTCCGCAGTGCCCGCTCAACCGCATCGTTATTTTCAACCAGTGGGGCGACAAGGTCTTCGAGGCGCAGCCGTACAACAATGATTGGCAAGGCACTTACGAAGGCGAGCACCTGCCGGACGGGACGTATTTCTACATCTTCGAGTGCGACCCGGATTTGCCGGCGCAGAAGGGGTTCGTGATGATTTACCGTTAGAAAACCTCCTGGAGGAGGGCAGTTCTTTGAAAAATTGGCATTGCACTCTTGTCATTCGCCGAAGACGAACCTC
>CAZHLB010000531.1:0-5156 GCA_964533005.1 uncultured Saprospiraceae bacterium | reverse complement strand
CAACTACTTTTTTGCTGCCGTGAAACATCCCAAAAAATTTCATTTTTTTTCTCTCAAAAAGGCTGTTTTCCACCTGTCAGCTTTGGGCTCGATTCCTCCAAAAATAGCCGGCAAGCAAAACTAAAACCACTACCACTGCCGCTGCCCACCACCACGAAAACCCTTGAAATTCAAGCCCCTCCATCTCTCCCACCGCCACCGCCGCCGCCCAAAAAACCGGGTGCGCCTCGTCGTGCGGGCGGCTTTTCAGGTAGGCAAGTTTCGCTTTTCGCAAGGCTTCGTCTTTGTCCATCCCAGCTTTCAGGCAGCGAAAAAACTCCTCCATCAGCCTGGCATTTTTGGCGTCGTCCACGCTCCAAAGTGTGGTCACGAGGCTGCGAGCGCCTGCCTGGAAAAAGCCCCTCGCCAAGCTGAGGACGCCTTCGCCGGAGCGGTATTCGCCGACGCCGGTTTCGCAGGCGCTCAAAATCACCAATTGGGCAGGCAGGCGCAGGTCGTACAAATCACGCAGGTACAAAAATGCCTCGCCAACGGAGTCTGCCGGGAAAGTGAAAGCGAGTCTGGAGAGGTCGCCGACGGATGCTCCTGCTTGTCCGTGCGTTGCCAGCAGGAGAATTTGGTAGTCGCCAATCGCAGCACCCCCAGCCCCTAAAGGGGAGTCGGCAGCACCGGTCAACCGAAAAAATTCAGCCAGCGTCGCCTCGCTTGCCAGCCGGAGGTCGCCGCCAAAAATGCGGTAGGCGGCTTTTGCTTCCACCTGGTTGAATTTCAAGGGGCGCAAACCTGCCGGGCTGTTTTCAAACGATGGCGCAAAAGCAAGCGCACCTGCAAACGCTGACGCAGCGGCTTGATTTTCAGCGATTTCGAGCAATTGCGAAGCGGCGTAAGCGTAGCTGATTTGGTGTTTGCAAAGCAGGTAGCGATGCGTTTTGAACTTGCGAAAATCGGCAGGCATCTCCTCCAAAAGCGCCTCGAAAGGCAGGTAAGCCAACGCCCCGTCGGGCACGAGGATGATTTTTTCAGGCAGCAGTGCCATCTCCCCTTTAGGGGTCGGGGGTGTGGTTGGGGGTGCAATCGGCGACCAGATTTTTTGCCAAATCCAAAACGCCCGTTCGGTGAAAATTTTCGCCTGCGCCGATGCCGCTTCACCTGTCAGGTTGGGGTAGGCTTGTAAGCTGCGCCGCAGTTCAGTTACCCAATTTTCCAACGGAAAATCTATCGCCAGGCGCAGGCAACGGAAATCCTTTTGCGTCAGCACGAACACAAAAACGGCGCTGTCGCTGGTGAAAAACTCCACGAGCGCCTGCCCCGGCTGCAAAATCCGTTGCCGAAGCTGGTCGGTCGAGGCGGTGCGCAGTGCATATTTCATCTGAAAATAAGCAGGGTAGTGCCGCTCGAAATCCTGCACCAATGCCTGCAATTCCTGCCGGGCTTCGGCGATGTCTGCGCCTGCCCGCCTCGCCGTTTCCGGGTCGCCTGCATTCAGCGCATTGAGTTGCCATTTTTCCAGGCGGTTCAGTTCGGTGCCGAGGCGGCGCTCTTTTTCCAGCAAACTGTCAGGCACACCGGCAATGCGCTCCGCCTGCGATTTGCGCATAGATTCGAGCAGGAGCAGGCTTTTGCTTTTTTCCGCCAGGCGAAAAGCGTGTTCCAGGTGCGCCGGGTCGCCGGTTTGTTTCCACCTTATATAATAGATCTCCACCGCACCATGAAAAAGCGAAAAATGCCGCTCCACCCAACGCTGCCTCGCCGCTGAAGCTGCCAGATTCAGCCGCAAAGTATCTGCCCAGGCGAGCGCCAAGTCGAAGGCACGAGCCGACCTTTCCGAAAGTTTCAAACTTTCGGAAAGGTTGGACTTCCGCTTTCCTGCGCTCGACCTTTCCGAAAGTTTCAAACTTTCGGAAAGGTGGGTCTCGTCGCCTGCCGCCTTTGTCTGCCGCAGCAGTGCCGCCGCTTTTTCCGACTGAATTTCAAGGGCTTCCGGGCTGATAAATCCACCTGGAAAGTTTTTCGCCAACAGCCGAAGCGCCTGGTCGAAAAGCGTCTGCGCTTGTTCGTGGCGAGCCAATCGGGAAAGTGCAGTGCCTTGATTTTTCAGGTTTTCCGCCAATTCGAGCGGGGAAGCGGCAGGCGGGGTGGCAAGCATTTTTTGGGCATTTTGAAAATGCCGGAGTGCCTGCGCCGGGTCGTTTTTTTTCAAAAAAACCAAGCCCAGGTTGGTTTCCAGCGTTGCCCGGTCGGAGCGGCTGGCAGATTTTAACTGAAAAACCCGGCTGGCTTTTTTGTAAAAATCGAGCGCCCGGTCTAGGTCGTTCATTTCCAAAAAACAGTTGCCGGCGCTCATCTGTAAGCCTGCCACGATGGGGCTTTTTTCGCCGTAGGCGGCAGAAAAAACAGGCAGTGCTTTCAGATGCCGATCTGCCGCTGCCCTGAATTCTCCTTCGCACTGCAAGCACCGCCCCGTTTTGTGCCAAAGCGAAGCCGTCGCTATGTTTTGCTCGCCCTGCGCCGCCGATTGGATGGCAAGCGCCTGCCGGAAAAAATCAAGCGCAGTGATGCAATCGCCTTCTTCGAGGCGCAAGTCGCCGAGGTTTTCGAGCACGGCAGCGACTTGCGGGTGCGACTTTCCCAGCTTTTTTTGACGGATTTCGAGGGCACGACGATAGTGTTGCTCTGCTTTTTGGCGCTCGCCGAGGGCGGCGAAACAGTTGCCGAGGTTGTTGTGCGCCTGCGCAGTTTGCGGATGCTCCTTGCCAAAAACCGCCTGCCGAATGGCGAGGGATTGCTGAAAATGAGCGGCTGCTTTTTCAAAATCGGCGGTCAGCAAGAAGCAATTTCCGAGGTTGTTGTGGCTGGCGGCGAGGTGCGGATGGTTGGGTTGCAGCAATTTTTGCCGCAGGCGCAAAGCCCGCTCGTGCCAGGCGATGGCTTCGGCGTAATTGGCTTGGGCGAAGAAGCAATTGCCGAGGTTGTTCAGCGATTTTGCCACGTCGGGATGCTGCTCGCCGAAGAGTTGGCGGCGCAGCGCAAGGGCTTGGCGGTGAAGGGTTTCTGCTTGTTGCCAGTCTTTTTTTTGGTAAAAAAATTCAGCCAGGTCGTTCAGCGCCTGGGCATGGAGTTGGTGCTTGCCGGACTTGATTTTTGTGGTGATTTTCAAGGCTTCCTGGTATTGCTGGCGAGCGGCTTCGAGGTCTCCTTTTTCCGAAAAAGCATTGCCCAAAAACAGGAGGCATTGGGCTTTGAATTCATCGTGGCGGGGCGGGTTCTCTTCGAGAATGACAAGCAGGGCATCCTGGCTTTGGCGGAGGGCTTGGTCGTAGTTTGCGGAGTCGAGGAGGGCTTGAATTTGGGTGAATTGGCGGCGGAAAAAAGTGGTGTCGGCAGATTGTCCGAAGGCAAAAAAGCATCCTCCAAACAGTAGAAACCCAATGGAGAGAGCTGATTTTTTTTTTAAAATTTTTTTAAAAAAATTTAACAAAAAAAAAAACAATCTCCGCTAAATACATTATTAAAAAATTTAAAAATTGTTTTTTTTTTGAAAAATTTTATTCAAAAATTTTCCCAAAAAAATCAGCTCTCTCCGATAACTCCTTGATTCACAATTTTCCAAGTTCTTTTTTTTCCAAAAGTAGCCCACCTTTAACTTTCCTCAAAACTTGCCCCCGCCAGGGTACATTTGTCCATCATAAAACACAAGTTCATGATTCGATTTCTGAACGACGAAGCCATCGCAGCCGCCATCCGCAACGGCGGAACGGAAAGGCAGGCAGGGCTTCGTGCGTTGTACGACGACAAAGAATTGCGCAGCAAAGTCTTCGCCCACGTGCGAAACCATCACGGCAACCAGGAGGACGGGCAGGACATCTGGCAGGAAGCCCTCATCGTGCTCGACCGCAACGTGCGGGAGGGCAAGTTCCGTCAGGAGACTTCGGTGAAAGGCTACCTGTTTTCGATTTGCAGATTCCTGTGGATGAACCAGTTGCGCAAAAAAGCGCACACCACGCTGGTCGAAGACATCCCTCGCTACGAACAGCCCGACCCGGAAACGCCGGAGCTGACCTTGCTGGACGAGGAGCGCAAAAGTGTGCTCAACCGCCTGCTGGAAAGCCTCGGCGAGCGTTGCCGCAAGATTCTGGAGCTTTGGAAACTCTCGTTTTCGATGGAGGAAATTGCGGAGCAACTGGGCTATTCGAGTCCAGGCATGGCTCGAAAAGCGAAGTACCGCTGCCAACAGTCGTTGCTGGAATTGATTCAACAGTCGCCACAGATGGCTAAATGGCTAAATGGTTGAATGGTTGAATGGCTACATGGTTAACCAGCCATTCAACCATTCAACCATTTAGCCATTAAAAACTCACACCAATGAACTTGGAAATGTACATCGAGCGCATCGAAAATTACCTCGCCGGGGCGCTGCCAGCGGGGGAACGGGCAGCCTTTGAACAGGAATTACAAAGCAATGACGAGCTGCGCCACGCTATGGATTTGTACCAAATCGGCAACGAAGCCATCGAACTGGAGGTGGAAAACAACCTGCGCCGGGAACTGCAAAAATGGGCTGCCGAGGATGCCGCCGGGCAAATTGCTGCGAAGCAAACGGGCGCTCGAATTGTCTCCATGCGCACGAATTGGGTGCGGTGGGCAGCGGCGGCGGCAGTGTTTGCAGGGGCAGTCTTTTTCGTCTGGTTTTGGGTGAACCGGCAGCCAAGCGAACAGGCGCTTTTTGCTGAAAATTATGAACTGGCGCCGCCGCCTGCGTTCCGTGCCGCCACTGGCGTCGAGCATCCGCTGGCGCAAGGTTTCGAGGCTTACGAGAATGAAAAATACCAGGCTGCTGCTGATTATTTCCAGACCGTTCCTGCTGAAAATGAGCGGTTTGGTGAGGCGCAGTTTTACCTGGGTCATGCGCTGGTGCAGCTTGAAAATTACGATGCCGCCATTGCCGCTTTCGACCGCTCGGCGCAGGCTGGCGATGAAAAATACCGGGAAAAGGCGGAGTGGAATCTGCTGCTCGCCTACCTCGCTGCTCATCGGACGGGAGAGGAATTCGAGGCGCTTTTGGGCAAGCTGGCGGGGGATGAAAATCACTCGTTTCATGCGCAGGCTCAGGCGTTGGCGCAGAAAAGAAGGTGAGTCAATTATGTTCGATTCTCACT
>CAZHLB010000530.1:0-5159 GCA_964533005.1 uncultured Saprospiraceae bacterium | reverse complement strand
CGCCCCAAGTCCCCCAATCATCGCCGACGCCGTTGGGCCCCGTGCCGATGGTTCTGTCGCCGGGGGCGTTGTTTTGCGGGTCGAGGCGGTGGTTGAAAAAGGCGGGGAATGACACATCCGAGCGGAAATTTGCCTCCTCGTAAGCCACGTTGTCCACGACCGTTTGCTGATTGGGCTGGTTGCCTTGAATCCAGTGGTCGTTCAGACCGGGAGCGGTGTCAATGCCATGCGCCCTTTCACTCCAAAACAGGTGCATACCCATGCCGAGCGAGTCGGCTTTGCGGTAATTTTCAACCACGTTGGCGTCCCATCTCATGGTTCCGTTGTCGTCGTTTTTGCCGTGATAGCTGCGGAAAAGCGGCAGGTCACGCTCCGGCGAGCAATTGTCGAGGAGGTTGAAAAGGTCTTTCATCCGCACCGTTTCGCCGTTGCGATTGGTCAGGTTGGTGGGGAAATTCAGGTCGGGCTGACCCAAATAGGAAGATGTGTTGATGTCGTTGGTGGGGCCCCCGAAGCCGTTGTTGAAAATAGTGGCGGAGGCGTAGTGGTTCGGGTAACATTTGGCAAGCGCCGTCGCTCCCGCCGAACCCATGCTATGCCCGTTGATATTGATGCGGGCAGGGTCAATGTTGAAATGGCGGATGAGCCATTGGTCAATCCATAAGTAGCGGCGTTGCGTGTAGTTGACCACCGTGTCAACCGAAGCGGGGACGTTGCTGGGAAGAAACGGGTTGAAATTTTTGCGCCAGCCGAAGTGCCAGCTTGGTTGGTCAGGCACTGGCGGGATGGTGTCCCGCCATCCCAAAAGGTCGTCGTTGTGGGAAAGAAGGATGCCTTGCTCCGGCTCGATATTGACCTCTTGCCTGCTGCCTGCCAGCGATTGGCGGGCAATGCCGCCGCCGCCGTGCAGCCAAATCGTGAGCGGAAAAGCCTGCGTCGTGTCCAGCCCATTCGGGACGCTGACCATGAACAGGCTGGGCATTCCGTTTCTCGCCAGGTTTGCCATCACCGGGAAATCGGGACGATTTTCCCACTGGTTTTGCCGCCCGTCCGCCCACATCATGTAGGCTAAACAGGTGAAGCCTGCGGCAAATGGCGACGGAAAAACCGCCTGCAAATGGCACTCCACCGGGTCGCCGACGGGGTTGTAGCTGAATGGTACGGCGTCGTCGGTGATGTTTTCACCGGCGGTGACAACCGTCTCAATATCAGCGGTTATGGCAAAAAAAAGCGCCCCTGCTTGGTGCGGAGTTGCCACGAAAAGCGCTTCGTTGGATGCCAATTGATACGTGCCGCCTTGCCCGTCGGGGATGCGAAAGGTGGCGGAGGTGTCCACTTGTTCTTTCAATGCGCCAGCGCCGTATTCCCAATAAAAAAGCCGCCCGATTGGGAAAGCTTCGGTGGTGCTGGAAAAAGCGGTTGGCTTGGCGAAAACGGCGTAGGTCAACGGCAGTGGAAATTCGGCTTCCCAGACGACCCAGACTTGCCCTTCGGCGTACCAGGCTCGGACGTTGGTTTGAGATTGAGCAAAAGCGGCAATGAAGAGAAAGCAAGTCAGTAAAATGTTTTTCATCCGAAGAAGCTTTTGAAGGAGGTTTTTTTATTGAGACAAACCAATTTTCTCACGCAACTCTTTGACCGTCAAAGCTAAAAGCGGTTCGTATTCAAAATCATGGTAAAGGTTCGTCCTGGTGCGCCATCCACGCTGGAAGGCTTTCCATAAGGCACGAGGGTACAAAACCAAACCCATCATCAGGGAACCCAGGTTGAGAAACCAAGCCACCCAAAATGTCGTGCAGCCCGTAGCGATTTCCCAAGCGCCGATTTCCACCTCACCTTTCCAATTAGCAGGATAGCCGGTAAGCACGTGATGCACGTCGTGAAACCGAACAGCCTTTACCCGACTGGGGAGATTGGGCATCCAGACCTGAATTTTTCCAATTCCAACCGCAAACCACTTGGCAGCGTATGCATCGGCAGGAAAACCAAATCGCTCGAACAGTTGAGCGAGAGCGGCTTTGATGGTCAGGTTTTCATCGTAAACTTCCATGTTGAATTGCAGGTGTCGCCAAACTCCAGTTTGGCGATGAGCGACACCGCCAAACTGGAGTTTGGCGGCACGGAGGTCAATTCCCCCACGTGCTCCAATCCGTCCAAATTCCCATCGAAACCATCCGCACGTACAAGTCTGAAAACGCCACCCAAATCAGGCTGCACCAAGCGAAAAGTTTGTGATGCCGGTTGAGCCAGGACACTTTTTGGTAGGCTCCGTAGCGAAGTTGCCCCATGCCTGCGCAGGAAAAACAGTCCTTCCTGCCGCCGATGAGATGCCGCCAGGAGTGGCAGCCGAGCGTGTAAAAACCGAGCAAAGTTGGGTTGATGATGAGCACCCACGAGCCGACGCCCATGCCGAATTCGCCGTTCCTGAAAAAAGCGGCAATCCCGTCTGCCGACAGCACGAGCATGAAAAGAATGGCGAAGTAAAGTGCGTAGCGATGCAGGTTTTGGAAGACCAAAAGGAAGGTTTCGCCCTTGTAATTTTTCTGCGGAACAGCGCCAACGGCGCAGGCAGGCGGCGACCCGGCGAAGGCTTTGTAATACGCTCCCCGGTAGTAGTAGCACGTGAAGCGAAACGCCAGCGGAAATATCAAAATGAGCAAAGCGGGCGAAGCAGGCAGCCATTGGGGCCACCATTTCGGGAAAGCTCCCAGGGCATGCCACAAGGGAGGCGAGCCGGGCGCATTGACGTCAATGAAAATCGGCGGTGAGTAAAACGGCGACAGGTAGCCGCCGAATTTGGTGGAATTGGGCGCTCCCACCCAATAGTGGTCACCCTGAAAAGCCGCCCAGGTAGCGTAAATGCCGAACCCGGTCAGGACGAGGAGAACGAGCAGCGGCTCGACCCACCATTTGTCGGTGCGAAGCGTTTGGAGGAAAGACTTTTGATGCAGGATGGCAGTGTCGTTGGTCATGCGAAGGAAATTTTTCGATTTGTGGAAACGCCCAAATGTAATGATGAATGATGAATGATAAATGATGTATGAAAAAGCCCCGGTTGAAATCAACCGGGGCTTTTCCATTCATCATTCATCATTCATCATTCATCATTTCAAAGCAGCGTCACCAACGCCGCATTGTAATATTCCCGGTTCATGCGGCTGATGTTTTCCAACGAAATCTCCTTCGGGCACTCCGCCTCGCAAGCCGAGATGTTGGAGCAGTAGCCAAAACCTTCCTTGTCCATTTGGTTGACCATCGCCCGCACCCGCCATTTGCGCTCGATTTGACCTTGCGGCAGCAAAGCCAGGTGCGCCACTTTCGCCGAGGTGAACAGCATGGCGCTGGCATTCGGGCAAGCCGCCACGCAAGCCCCGCAACCAATGCAGGCGGCAGCGTCGAAGGCTTCGGCAGCCACCGCTTTCGGGATGGGAATTTGGTTGGCGTCCGGCGCCTGCCCGGTGTTGACCGAGACGTAGCCGCCTGCCTGAATGATGCGGTCAAAGGCTGACCTGTCCACCGTCAAATCCTTGATGACCGGGAACGCTTTTGCCCGGAACGGCTCGATGACAATAGTGTCGCCGTCGCTGAAATGCCGCATGTGGAGCTGGCAAGTCGTGGTTGCCCGCATGGGCCCATGCGCCACGCCGTTGATGACCATGCCGCAGGAGCCGCAGATGCCTTCCCGGCAATCGTGGTCGAAAGCTACCGGGTCGTGTTTCTGCTCGATGAGGCTTTGGTTGAGCACGTCTAACATTTCCAGGAAGCTGGCGTGCTCGCTGATTTCGACGGGGTAGGACTCGAAGCGCCCTTTTTGGGCGGTGTTTGGCTGACGCCAGATTTTGAGTGTGAGTTTCATTTTATCTCGGACTTTGTTCGATTAGCAATTGTACCAGATGTGGCTTATCCAAAGGAAGATATTGAGTCGCAATCTTCCAGATGATGGCATAGTCAATCTTGTGATAATGATGAGAAAGGATGTTGCGCACCCGGTAAATCTTTTCCCATTCTATTTGCGGGTTGGCTTTTTTTATTTCATCGGAAACGTGGTTGGAGGCTTCTCCGATTTTTTCAAGATTCCAGCAAACGGCATCCATGACCGTTGAATTCAGAATAAAATCTTCATAGTTCAGACCCGACACTAAATCTTCTACCTTAAAAAGGTATTCCACCATATCCTGAATATAGAGTCGGTAATCCCGTTCTTCCGGTTTCATACGTAAATGGTTTCGTTTAAAATTTTGTCTTTCAAATACTTGTGAAGGGCGTTTTTGGAAACCAGGTCTATTTTCCGATGAAATGTTCCTTCCAGCAAATCTTCCAAATCAAAAAACTCATAGCCCGGTGGCTCGGAGAAGTCAACCAGAATATCAATGTCGCTTTCCTCGGTAGCCTCGCCGGTGACAAATGAGCCAAAGTAGCCTATCTTCTTGACCTTGAATTGCTTGGCAAGAAATGGCTTCATTTCTCTCAACTTGGCTTCGATTTCTTTAGCTGTCAGCATGACTTTCTATTTTATCTCAAAATAACGGCTGGTAGAACTTGGAGTTCCAGTTTACTTGTAACTCCTCGCCTTCAACTCCACCTCCTCAAAAACCAACCGCTCCTTCCTCAATTCCGGCGTCTTCTCCACATCCGACCACTCCCAAGCAGCGACGTAAGCGAAGTTTTCATCGTCCCGCAAAGCCTCGCCTTCCGGCGTTTGATATTCCTCTCGAAAATGCCCGCCGCAGCTTTCGTTGCGGTGCAAAGCATCCATGCACATCATTTGACCCAGTTCGAGGAAGTCGGCGACCCGGTGCGCTTTTTCCAATTCCGGGTTGAATTCTTTCATCGTGCCGGGCACGTAAACTTCCCGGTAGAATTCTTCCCGCAATGAGGGAATGTCCGCAAGCGCCTCGGTCAAGCCTTCGGCGGTGCGAGCCATGCCGCATTTGTTCCACATGATTTTGCCCAATTGCCGGTGAAAATCATCCACCGTGTGCTTGCCTTTGATGTTCAGCAGCCCTTGCAGGCGACCTTGAACGGCGTTTTCTGCGTCGGCAAATTCGGGCAAATCGGTGCTGAATTTGGGCGTCCGGATTTCCTTCGACAGGAACGTGCCGATGGTGTACGGCACGACAAAATAGCCATCCGCCAAGCCTTGCATGAGCGCCGAGGCG
>CAZHLB010000529.1:0-5183 GCA_964533005.1 uncultured Saprospiraceae bacterium | reverse complement strand
TCCTCCATTCCATCAACAATCATGTAATCATGTAATCATCAATCATTTAATCAAAGGACGAAAGGCTGAAAGATAGTTCGTTCCCCCATGCCGGGGGATTTTTTGCCGAAAGCCTGGCTTCGAGGTGGAGTTGAGCAAGATTTTTTAAAACCAAAACGAGTCGTTTTTTTGCCCGCCAATAAAAAGCAAACTCGTCTATGAATTCATATTTCCACCGCATTGCGCACAGCCGCTGGTTTCAAAATACCATCATCATCACCATCGTCCTGGCTGGCATCATCGTTGGCATCGAAAGCTACCACGAGCACGTCAGCGAGTGGCTGCCGCTGCTGCACTTCCTCGACCTCGTCATTCTCCTGATTTTCACGCTCGAAGCCGCCGTCAAAATCCTGGCAGAGGGCGACCGTCCCTGGCGCTATTTTTCCGACCCCTGGAATGTGTTTGATTTCACCATCGTGCTGGCTTGCTGGATGCCATTTTTCCTGCCGACGCTCAGCGTGGGCTTTATTGCAGTGTTCCGGCTCGCCCGGATTTTGCGGATTTTGAGGCTGGTGCATACCCTTCCGCAGTTGAAATTGCTGGTGGATGCCATGCTGAAAAGCATTCCTTCGATGGGCTACGTCGGCATGTTGCTGTTCCTGCTTTTTTACATCTACGGGGCGATGGGCGTCTTTCTTTTCGGGCAAAACGACCCGGCGCATTTCGCCAATTTGCACATGGCATTGGTCTCTTTGTTCCAAATCGTGACCCTGGAAGGCTGGGCAGACATCATGTTCGTCAACGTCTTCGGCTGCGACGACCCGACCTGGGGCACGGAAGGATGCACCCATCCGAGCAGCTACGGCATCTGGGCGGCGCTGTATTTCATTTCATTCGTGCTCATCGGGACGATGATTGTGCTGAACCTGTTCATCGGCGTCATCATGAACAGCATGGACGAGGTGCGCAGCGAGCAGGCGCACGAAGACCGGTTGCGGCGAAAAGACACCGGCAAGCTGAACATGGAGGATGAAATCACGGACATCCACACGCAGCTCGATGGCATCAAAAAGCAGTTGGATTTTATTGTTTTTCGGTTGAAGAAGGAGGAGAAGTGAGCCATCAGCGGATTTTTGCCGAAAGGCTTACCTTGCATCAAAATCAATCAGCGATGGAAGTATTGGAAAAAATGCTGACTTACCGTGAATTCCGGGAAATGGAGTTTCCCGATGACGACCCGTTCGAGTACGAACTTTTAAATGGCGAACTCGTGAGAAAAGCTTCACCTACCATTCGACACCAGCGCATTGTGCGCAAAATCTCATTTGCAATTGACAACTACCTGGAGCAACACCCTTTGGGCGAGGTCTTTTTTGCCCCGCTCGACGTGGTGCTCGACGACGTGAACGCCCCGCAGCCCGACGTTTTTTTCGTCAGCAACAGCAGGAATTACATCCTCGACGAAGAAGAGCAAGTCGTGATTGGCGTACCCGACCTTGTGGTGGAAATCATTTCCCCCGGCTCGGTGAAACGTGACCGGGTGACCAAAAAGAAAATTTACCAGCAATTTGCCGTGCCCGAATTTTGGCTGGTTGACCCGTCGAACCGCACGGTTGAAGTATTCCGATTTCAGGATGGGCATTACGAGACTTTTGAATTGGTGGAGAAGACGGGAGTTGTCAAGTCTGCCGTCCTGCCTGGCTTCGAGGTGGAGTTGAGCAAGATTTTTTAGGGAACCTGCCCATTCACCCAACTTTTTTGCTGATAAAATTCCTCTCTTTCCCGCTTCGGCACACTTTTGTCCCACCTCTTTCGCCCGCCCTTCGTTGCCCCCGCCAGCACGATTTCCATTTTTTATGAAAAAGCTTCTTCCTGCCCTGCTGCTCTGCTGCTTTTGGGCTACCTCAACTTTTAGCCAGGTTACCTTCAAAATCGAATTACTGCCTGACAACCAAACCTACCGGGTCTCGATGATTCCCGCCGCCACTTGGACTTTTCCGAACAACCTGACCGCCAGCGGGCAACTCACTTTGCGCCTTTCACATGGCTTCGCCGGGAACAGTTTTGAAGTTTCCGACCTCACCATGCTCACGCCGGGAGCGGAGTGGGATGACAATTCCAGGGTCAATTCGCCCGTCGAAGCGCCTGCCTGGGACTACATTTCTTTCGGCTTGATTTCCTTCGGAACGGACGCCTACAATTACCAGGCGGGCGTCGAGATTCCCCTATTTTCCTTCAAAAACGGCTCGCCGCACTGCGCCGACAGCATCGAAATTATTGACAATCAATACGACCCGTTCCTGCCGCCCAACTCGGTCGGGGCGAACATCGGCAACGTCATCGTCACCCTCGGCGGCGGCTTGACCAATGCCTACATCGGGAATTTTGGCAGCGGAAAAGTGCCTTGCACACCCGGCACGATTTGCACAAAAAGCAGCGCCCAAAACATTCTGCTCTGCGACGGCGAACCCTACCAAGACTCTGTTTACACGCAAAGCGTCTTCCTCGACGAGCATTTCACGACCGCCGAGGGTTGCGATAGCGTAGTCGGCACGACCATCGTCGTCGCCAATTCCACCTATTTAATATTAGACACCGCCATTTGCCAGGGCGAATTTTTCAACGGCAACCCCGTGCTGCAAGACCTGTCCACGACCACGACTTTGACCAATTGGCAAGGCTGCGACAGCGTGATAACTTTCCTGGTGGATGCACTCGAACCGAGCTTCTCCACCTCATCGGTCACGCTGCTGCCGGGTCAAATTTTCAACGGAACTGCCTGGACGAATGACACGACTATCGTTTTTGCCGCCACCGGGGCGAATGGCTGCGACAGTTTCGCCACCGTCAACATTTCGATTTATCAAGTGCCGGTGACGGTGCAAAGTGTTGACTTGTGCCAGGGCGAGCCTTTCAACGGCACAATTTACCCGCAAAGCACTTCGCTGATTGACACCCTGACCAATTGGCAAGGCTTCGACAGCCTCGTTTTGACCAACCTTTTTGTGCATCCCGCCTCCTTTTTGGAGCAATGGATTTCTGTCTGCGAGGACGAGCCGTTCAATGGCATCGTCTATCCGAACGACGTCCTGCTGACGCAAAATCTGACCACCAACTTCGGCTGCGACAGCACCATCGTGACCCACCTCGACGTGATAATTCCAGTCAACGTTTCGCTCGACACGACGATTTGCGACGGGGAAACTTACCTCGGCTGGCAGGCTGTCGGCGACACGGTAGTCACAAGCATTTTTATGAGCGCCGCCGGTTGCGACAGCCTGATTTTGCAGGCAAACCTGCACGTTTCGCAGCCGCCACTGGCGAGCATTTCCGGCAAAACCAGCCTCTGCAACGGGGAAACTTCGACGCTGACAGCCTACGGCGGAGCAAGTTATTTGTGGAGCAACGGCGAGGCGGGAAAAAGCATCGAAGTCAGTTCGGCGGGCAATTTTTCAGTCACCGTTGTCAATGATGAAGGTTGCCAGGACGTAGCATCGGCGCAGGTTTCCGCATTCAATCTAACTGCCCAGGTCGAAACCATCCCGCCGACTTGCGAGGTCGGCAGCGACGGCTCGATTGTCTTTTCCAGCGCCAGCGGCGGCACTGCGCCCTACTTTTTTTCGGTGGACGGCGGCAATCTTTTCACCACGCAGCATGGCTTTCACAACCTCTTGCCCGGCAACTACGAAGCCGTCGTCGAAGACAAAAACGGCTGTCAGTGGACGCAACTGCTCACCATTTCCGACCCTGGCAATTTGCTGCTCGAGTTGGGCGAAGACCAAATTATCCGCCTCGGTGAGACTGTCCAGTTGGAAGCCTTCACCAATATTTTACAGCCTGCCCTCGTGCAGTGGTCACCAGCGGCGGGTTTGAGTTGCGCCGATTGCCTCGACCCGATCGCTTCGCCAGCCGAAAGCACGACCTACCGCCTCACCCTCACCGACCAAACCGGCTGCGCTGTCACTTCCAAAATCCGCATCGTCGTGCAGACGGAGCGGCAGATTTTCGTGCCGACCGCCTTCTCGCCCAACGGCGACGGAATCAATGACAGGTTGCTTGTTTTTGCAGGAAAAGACGTGGCAACGGTGCGCCGATTCGCCGTTTTCGACAGGTGGGGCGAGTTGCTTTTTTCGGTGGAAAATGCGCTGCCAAACGACCCGGCTTTTGGTTGGGATGGCAGGCTGCGGGGCAAGGAAATTGCCGCCGGGGTCTTCTCGTGGCTGGCGGAGGTGGAGTTTGTGGATGGAGCGGTGGAGCGATTCACTGGCGAGGCGGCGATAATTAAGTGATTGAAATTCAACCCAATGAAAAAGGCTCGATGACGACCACCATCGAGCCTTTTTCATTGGGTTGATTTGTGTTTCATACGAAAATGAAAAATTTGAACGGGTTTGAAATGTTGTCAACATTTGTCCCATCAAGGAAACCGGGAGGTTGCGGGAAACAACCGTCCGGTTTCGAGCCAACTTTAAATCCCTCTTTCTATGAGCAAAGCTGCCCAACCGCACGACCTGCTTTTCGGTGAGGTGTTTTCCCGGAAAAATGCCGTTGCCAAATTCTCCGCCGCCTTCCTGCCTGCCAAACTGGTGCAAAAAATGAAGCTGCCAACGCTACGTCCGGAACCTACTTCCTACGTTCCGCCCCGCTTGCGCCGCCTGTACGCCGACCTGGTTTACAGTTGTTTGTATGGCGACGACGACATCGAGCTTTGTCTCATCAAAGAGCACAAAAGTACCCGCCCGCCTGACCCGCATTTTCAACTGCTGGATTACGTCGTTGAAAAATGGCGCATGGACAGAAAGCGCAAACGCAAGCGCACACCCGTTCTTTGCGTACTGCTTTATCATGGCAAGGAACCCTGGACGTACAAGCCCATGAGCAGCTACATCAAAGGCATAGACAGCGACCTGGCTTGTTACAACCCCTTGTTCGACTTTATTTTGGTGGACTTGAACAACTATTCGGATGAGTTCATTTTGTCCTTGAACGAGTTGTTCCTGGTCAACGCCCTTTTGTTGTTCAAACACAGTGGCGACTCCAGCTACATCCGCCAGCACCTCGACAAAATTTTCGTCTTTATCGAACTGTACACTGAGACGGATGAGGGCGTTAAATTTGTGCTGTCAATCGTGATTTATATCGTCAGAACTACCGATATTCGTGAGGACGAAATCGCAGAACTGGCTGAAAAATCACCAAAAATT
>CAZHLB010000528.1:0-5196 GCA_964533005.1 uncultured Saprospiraceae bacterium | reverse complement strand
CCGGGCCCCCAAAACACCTGTTGGGGGTGTCCACCCCCCCAAAGTGTTTTTGGGCGGCACTTAAAGACTGAGCGTAAAAACCGTTCCTTCGTTCAAAGCTGATTGAACGCTGATTCTTCCCTTGTGCAGCCGCATAATTTGCCGAGCGAGGCTCAATCCGATGCCGCTCCCATCTTCCTTCGTGGTGAAAAAAGGCACAAAAATCTGCCCCAGCATTTCCTTTTCAATGCCCCTGCCGTTGTCGCCAACTTGAATGAGGGTCTTGCCTTCTTTGGTGCGCTGCGTGCTGACGGTGATGGTTGGGTTTTCCTTTTCTTTCAAGGCGTCGAGGGCATTTTTCAGCAGGTTGATGAGGACTTGCTCCATCAATTCCACGTCTGCCTGAAAAATAATCGGGGTTGGTGAAAGCTGCTTTTGAAAGGTCACGCCGTTTTTTTCGAAGGCTGGTTTGAAGAGGACGTGCAGGCGCTCGACGAGGTCGTTGCCGTCGAGGAGCTGAAATTTTGGCGAAGGCAGGCGGGTCAGTGTGCGATAGGTTTCGGTGAAGTGCATCAAGCCTTCGCTGCGCTTGCGGATGGCTGAGACTGCGGATTTGATGTCGTCCGCCTGCTCTTTTTCGATGCCGCCTTTCGTGCCTTCGAGCATCCCATCTATGGTGGCGGTGAGCGAAACGATGGGGGTGATGGAGTTCATGATTTCGTGGCGGAGGATGCGGATGAGCTTTTGCCATGCTTCGAGTTCCTGTTCTTCGAGTTCGCCCTGGATGTTTTGGATGGAAATGAGTTTGAGCGGCTGGTTTCGCAGACTGAATTCGGTGGCTTGCAAAGCCAATTGCGCCGGGCGCTGCTCGATGGTGACTTTGACCAATTCCCGGTCGCCGGTTTTCAGATTTTTCACCACTTCCAGCAGGTGGAAATCTATTTGCGACAAGCTTTCTACGCTGGGGAGGTAGGGTTTGTGCAGGAGTTTTTGGAGGGCTTTGTTCATCAAAAAAATGTTGCCGTCGGGGTCAATGCAGAGCAAGCCGACGTCCACTGCTTCGACGATGGTTTGCAGGTATTGGTGGTTCGCTTCTTTTTCCGCCCTGATATTCAGGAACTTACGGTTGATTTGATTGAAAGCGTCGTACAGTTCGCCAAAAGTTTTGCCCTTGTGATGCCCGGAATAGGTCGCCGAAAAATCTTCGTATTTGATGCCGAGCAGGAAGGCGGTGAAGTCCCGGTTCGCCGAATTCACGTAGCGCACCATGTCCACGATGGAAAGCACGATGAGCGTGAGCAGGATGAACATGGTGATGTAAAATTCCGTCTGCGTGGCGCACCAGACCAGCGCCAGCACGAGGGCGATGAGGAAAAGAATGCGGAAGGTGATGTTGACGTGGAATTTTTTAAACATTGTTACAAGCCATATTTTTCCAACCTCCGATAAAGCGCCGCCCGTGTCAATCCCAACTCCTCCGCTGCCCTCGTTATGTTCCCCTGATGCCGGGTCATCGCCTTCTGAATGGCAAATTTTTCCAGCTCATCCAGGTTGTACGAAGGCAGGCTGCCGTCGCCATTTTCGGAATGACCTCTGCTGGGGTCGTGAAACAGGAAATCGTGCGGCTGCAAGATGTTTCCTTCGGAAAGAATGACCGCCCGCTCGACGGCGTGGCGAAGCTCCCGGATGTTGCCGTGCCAGGCGTAAGCCACGAGCTTTTTCATGGTTTCGGCGGAAAATTTCAGCGACGGCTTTTGATATTTTCGAGCGTAAATTTTCAGGAAATGCTCAGCGAGCGGCGGGATGTCGGCAGGTCTGTCCCGCAGGGGCGGCAGGGTGATTTCGACTGTGTTGATGCGGTAAAGCAGGTCTTGGCGGAAGGTTCTTTGTTTCACCATTTCATGCAGCGGCATGTTGGTGGCGCAAACGAGGCGGATATTGATGGGAATGGACTGGTTGGCGCCGACCCTGACGATTTCCCGGTTTTGCAAAACGGTCAGCAATTTTGCCTGCAAGGGCAGCGACAGGTTGCCAATTTCATCGAGAAAAAGCGTGCCGCCGCTTGCGGCTTCGAAGCGCCCGACCCGGTCTTCTTTGGCGTCCGTGAACGAGCCTCTTTTGTGCCCGAACAGCTCGCTTTCAAACAAAGTCTCAGGAATTGCGCCCAAATCAACGTTGATAAAAACTTCGTCGCTGCGAGGCGACTGGCGGTGTATCGCCCTGGCAATCAATTCTTTGCCCGTTCCGTTTTCGCCGAGGACGAGGACGTTGGCGTCCGTTTTCGCCACCTTTTCAATAGTGTGAAAAATCTGTTTCATCGCCGCCGACTCGCCGATTATTTCGCCGTAGGGCTGGTCAATGTCGGCGCTCAACATCCGCTGGCGGCTTTGCAATTGCTTCACCTCGTGCTTCGATTCGCTCAGGCGGCAGGCGGCGTGGATGGTGGCGAGCAGCTTTTCGTTGCGCCAGGGTTTCTCCACAAAATCCACTGCTCCGGCTTTCAAGCATTCGACGGCGACTTTCACGTCGCCGTAGGCGGTAATCATAATCACGTTTGCCTGCGGGTCGAGTTCCAGCGTTTTTTTCAGCCATTGCATGCCTTCCTTGCCGCTGGTGTCGCCTTTTCGGAAGTTCATGTCCAGCAAAATCACGTCTGGTTCATTCTGTCGGAGCAGGCGGGGCAGCAGGTTGGGATTGTGCTCAGTGATGACGTGCTCGAAATGCTGTTTGAGGAAGAGCCGCAAGGTGAGCAGGATGTCTTCCTCGTCGTCCACGATGAGAATGGTAGCGTCTTTTTTCATAGTAGCCGGGGCAGAATGGATTCATTCGGAGGGAGGTATTTGATGAAAGAAATTTTTTCAAAATTTCTTTCATCAAATACCTCCCTCCGCAAAGCCTTTTTCTGGTGGAGTTGGCAATGCCGGAATGACACAAGAATAGGGTAAAAGTGCGCAAGCCAATGAAAAAGCAGGTTTTGACGCAGGTAATATTTCTAAAAACGCATTCATCTGGCAGCCTCTGGCGTTTCTCAAAAAAAATTGCCTGCTTTGTAGAGAAAACCGCACTTCGTGTCGTTATCCGTTCAACTGTAAAAATTTTACACGCCCTTCCACGAAAATTCCCGTTTTCAAGGAGGTCATCACCCGCAAATCTTTGATTTTATGAAAAGAATGGGATTGTTCATTGTTGCCTGCCTTGCGCTCAATGCAACACTTACGCTGTTTTTGTTCAGCGGCTTGAAAAGCAACCTCGCCGAAGAACTGGCGGCGCAACAACCGCCGCAATCGCAAGTCCAATTTGCGAACTACCGCCCCGAAACCAATGCCCGCCCAGTTTCTACCTTCAACGTCCCGGAAAATTTTGTCGCCACTGCTCAAATTGTCATGCCTGCTGTCGTCAACATCACGGTGAAAGACAGGGGCGGCTACGACAACGTGTCAGGCGGCTCCGGCGTCATCATTTCGACGGACGGCTACATCATCACCAACAATCACGTTGTGGAGGGTGGCGGCAAAGTCGAAGTGACTTTGAACAACAAGCGGGTCTATCAAGCCACCTTCATCGGCTCCGACCCGCTGACCGACCTTGCCTTACTGAAAATCAACGGCTCCGGTTTTTCGGCAATTCGCTACGCCGACTCCGACCAGGTGCAGGTGGGCGAATGGGTGATGGCAGTGGGCAATCCATTCAACCTCGCCAGCACCGTCACCGCTGGCATCGTCAGTGCTAAAGGGCGGAACATCAACATTTTGCGTGGGCTTTACTCTATCGAGTCCTTCATCCAAACCGACGCCGTCGTCAATCCCGGCAACAGCGGCGGCGCTTTGGTGAACATGGACGGCGAATTGGTGGGCATCAATTCTGCCATCATGAGCGAGTCGGGCAGCTACGAAGGTTACTCTTTTGCTATCCCTGCCAACTTAGTCAAAAAAATCATCCGTGATTTGAAAGAGCATGGCTCGGTGCAAAGAGCCATTCTCGGCGTAAACATCCGGGAGGTCAACGATGAAATTGCCGACGACCTGGGACTGCCGGAAGTGGAAGGTATTTTCGTTAGTGAAGTCACTCCAAACAGCAGCGCCGAAGGAGCCGGGCTGCGCATGAACGACGTCATCGTCGGCATCAACGATACCAAAACCCGCACGGTGCCGGAATTGCAGGAACAAATCGCCCGCTATCGCCCTGGCGACAAGGTTTCGCTCGACATCATCCGCCAGGGTCGCAAGCTACGCAAGGAAAACGTGGAGCTGAAAGGCATTGCGGAGGATGCGGTTTTCAGAAGGTGATTGGTGATTGGTGATTGGTGATTGGGAAGAAAAAAGCCCCGGGTGATTTTACCCGGGGCTTTTTTTCTTCGCAATCACCAATCACCAGTTTTTTTCCACAATGCCCGTCAATACTGCCACATTAATTTCTATTGGCATGTCATTTGCCAGCGTCGCAGCAATGCATCCGATATCAATTGTTAAAAGCATCGCCTCGACCTGATTTTTCACAACGCAATTCCCCCCATTCGTGGTGAGTGTAAACATGCCGGAGAAAACGGACAAACATTCACCTGCATATTCCCGAAGCATAACTGCCCCCGTAGTTGCTTCGGGATTTTTTTTTTCGTCATTTTTCAATGCGCCGTTGCCTGCGGATGCGGCTCAAACTTTCCGGCGTGATGCCGAGATACGAAGCAATCTGATGCTGCGGAACCCGCTGTTCGAGCGTTGGATATCGTTCCAAAAATTCCAGGTACCGCTCCTCTGCCGTCTTTGAAATGTTCGAAATCACCCTGCGTTGAAGGGCAATAAAAGCATTCTGAAACAGGATGCGGAAGTACCGCTCGAACTTCGGCACCCGCTCATACAATAATTGATGTGCCTGAAAATCAAGCATTAACACGTCGGTGTCTTCCAGTGCTTCCACGTTGTAGCGAGTGGGTGTGTTGGTGAAAAAGCTGTACAAATCGCCTGCCCACCAGTTTTCGATGCTAAACATCAGGACGTGCTCTTGCCCTCCTTCATCCATTTCGTAAGTGCGCAGGCAGCCTTTCACGACAAAATATTCATGGCGGCAAACCTCTCCCTCTTGCAACAAAAACTGCCGCTTCGCAATGCGCCGGTGTTTCAAAAGCGAGCTGAAATAAGCCTTCTCCGCCTCGTCGAGTTGGATGTGCTGAGCGATATGTTGGAGAATGAGGTCGTGCATGACTCTTTGAGAGAGCGGTGT
>CAZHLB010000527.1:843-5198 GCA_964533005.1 uncultured Saprospiraceae bacterium | reverse complement strand
TTGTCGCGCTTCAAAACCACGGTTTCCTTTTTTTGTTTTTTTTTTAAAATTTTAAAAAAAAATATAAAAAAAACCACCGCTCTCTTTTGAGGCTTAAAATGCTGTTTCTTAATTATTTATCACCACCGGCTTGCCCTTCATTTCCAGTTGGCAGCTCTCGTCCAACGACTGCCGGACGGTGTCGGCGGCGCTGATTTTCAGGTGGCAATTTTCCGTTGCGCCGAGGTCGGCTACCCGGACGTTGAAATGCCCGGCGTCGAATTCTGCGCCGCCTTCGAGGATGGCTTTCAGGTAGCGTCCCTCTCCCGTCAGGCGGAGGTCGCCGCCGCTGGAAAGCTGCACCGAGAGGCTGTCGGCATTGAGGTCGGCTTTGATTTGCCCTTCGCCTTCTTTAATGATGCGCAGATTTTTCAGGTTGAAATCTTTGAGCCAGGCATCCGGCGTGTTGGTGGAGCTTTCAAATTCTTCGAGCGTGGGCATGGTGATTTCCAGGACGAAGGTTGTGTGAAAATGCTCCGGGGCGCTGATAATCAAGGTATTGCCCGACTGTTGGATGCCAAGTTCCCGCTCGTACTCTTTTTCACTCCTGAGTTTTACGTCGTAGTTGTCGCCTCGCTGCACCCGCAATTCGACGTTGCCCTCCACCCTGATTTTGGTGAAATCCTTGAAAGTCGAGTAGTCCTTCTCGTTTTCCAGGATGTAGGCTGGGGCAATCATGCCGTTGGCGGTCATTTGCCAGGCGTACTGGTCACCCCACCAGGGGAAAGCGTGGTTTTCATCCGTCTCGATGTGGTGGAAATTCCAGCGGTCGCCGCCCTGCCTTTTCACCCACTTGCTTTCGGGCACCCGGATGGTCAGTTCCACTTCTTGCACCCGCCATTTTTCGCCTTTCGGAATGATGAAATGCGAGGGCAGCAACAGCTTATTGCCTTCCAGCGAGTACTCGTATTTGATTTGGGAAGCTAATTGCTGCGCCTCCGTCGTGGTCTTGCCCCGTGCATTGTGCTGGCGAAGGATTTCGAATTTGCCGGTCTTCGATTTTTCAAA
Source organism: uncultured Saprospiraceae bacterium (assembly GCA_964533005.1). GTDB lineage: Bacteria > Bacteroidota > Bacteroidia > Chitinophagales > Saprospiraceae > UBA6168. The sequence goes on along the minus strand of CAZHLB010000527.1, from coordinate 4,151 downwards.
ATTCAGGACGATTTGGCGGCTAACCAGTTGGTCGTCAGTTACATACAAACCATCGCCAAATCGCAGCAAGGTCTCTTCGTAGGGATTTTTCGCCATTTCAATGACCAGCGTATCGGCGGTGATTGGAAGCTCCGTCGTGCCGAGGCTGACCTGCCCGCCAGTGGAAAATTGGTGGACGTTCGAGCCGATGATTGAAATTAGGCTGAACACGTTCACCACCCAGAATATCCACAAACCTGCTGCGTAACGAGGCTTGAAATTGGTGCGCATGAAGACCCGCATGATGAACATAATCAGCATCACCAGCGGTATTCCGATGACCATCAGCACGTTGACCACGCCAATCACGGTCATAAATGAAGCATCGGGATTGAGGAAACTGGAGAACGGGTAGCCAAAAACCAGGGCGGCAACTGAGCCGAACCACGACAGCGCCAGCAACACAATCAGTGCAATGCCCAAGGCAAAAAGCACGGGCTTGACGATGGCTTTGATGATTTGAATGACCGCCATTATCACCTTGCCTAAAATAGAAATCCCTTCGGAAGCGGCTGTTCGTAGCGCCTGACCGCCGCCCGACTTGCGCCAATCTTCGGAGAAGTCCTTGCGAAACTCATCAAACGAACTCTGGTTCCCGCCGCTTTTTTTTTTGGCGTTGAATTTCGCCTCGATTTCGTCTCCCAGTTCCGAGACTTTTTTCGAAACGTGGTCGAATTCCTCCTCGATGATTTTGCCAATGTTGGTCACGTTGGCTTGCTCGCCCCGCATGGCGAGGCGGTCGCTGGCGCTTTCCGCCTTCGGCAAAATTGCCCAAAGAATAAAGTAGAACGGGATGGCAAAGCCGCCAGTGATGGCAAACACTACGAAAATCAAGCGCACCCAAAGCGGGTCTTGAATGCCAAAATAGGCGGCAATGCCAGAGCAAACGCCGCCGATGACCTTGTCCTCCGGGTTGCTGAACAGGCGCTTGCCGGTCTTGATTTTCCACCTTTTCCAGGAAGGTTTGCCTTCGCCGCCGCGCCTTCCGAAGGACGATTTCGGCGCTTCCTCCAGGATGGGGTCTGCTCCAAAATCCTCCGGCGTGCCCATGATGGCGATGACGGATTTCACTTCGTCGAAGGTCACAATCGTGCGACCCGCCAGTTTTTCCTGGAACAGTTCCGCCATGCGGGATTCGATGTCGGCGGTGATTTCTTCGTAGCCCTCCGACAGGCGAAAGTGATGGTGAATGGTTTGCAGGTAATCATTCAAATGTTCGTAGGCATCTTCATCTATCGTGAAAGGATAACCTCCGAGGTTGATGCTAACTATCTTGTTCATTTTCTATGGATTGCATTTTTTAGGGATGAGGGGTGAGGGAGGAGGGATGAAATTGGACAGGCGTCCCAATCATCCCACATCCCTCATTCCTCATCCCTGAACTTGGCTTTTCGTGGAATGCTGCACGGCGGCGAGCAACTGATTCCAGGTGCTCATCAATCCGCTCAGAAAAGTACGACCGAGGTCGGTCACGTAGTAATATTTTCGAGGGGGCCCCGAAGTTGATTCTTTCCAGGTGTAGCTCAACAACCCGGCATCTTTCAGGCGGGTCAGCAAAGGGTAGAGCGTGCCTTCGACCACAATCATTTCCGATTCCTTGAGCCGGTTGATGATGTCGCTGGGATATGCTTCCTCGTCGTCGGAGATGATGCTGAGGATGCAAAGCTCCAGGATGCCTTTGCGCATCTGCTGCTTCGTATTTTCCAAGAGTTCGTTGACTTTCATTGTGATAATTGCTTGTGGTTGTTGGGGTTTTCGATTGTCGGGCGGGGAGGCATTTCCCCGGTTGAAAATTGAACGAGGCAAATGTAAGTTCATCGCCGGGTACTTTGCAATACCCAGTACCTTTTTTTGCCAGGAATTTTTGATGAACAGGTAGTGGGCTTAGACGAAAGGGGATTTCAGAGGGGGAATTTTGCATTCGGGAGCATTCCAAAAAAACGACTGGTGTAACGGAACAAAAACAATCCATTTTTCCTTAATCGGGACAATTCGGGACACAAAGCGGACAAAAATTCTACTTTTGGGACAGTTCGGGACAAATACCGGACATCCATTTTATGGAAAAGAAACTTTCATTCGACGTAAAAACCGCCCAAAAACTTTTTGCAACGGTCGCCAGGATTGACCAGTTCAAAGGCAGGTGGGTGGAAATCGAGCACAAGGAAAACCGACTGCTGCGAGAACTCAGAACGGTTGCCACCATTCAAAGCATCGGCTCATCTACTCGCATTGAAGGCTCGACTCTAACTGACGAGGAGGTGGAAAAACTGTTGAGGAACATCAAAATCACCCAGTTCAAAACGAGGGATGAGCAAGAAGTGGCGGGCTACTTCGAAGCCCTCGAACTGATTCTTGACCAGCCTCAACACATCGAGCTTTCCATTAGCAACATTAAAACGCTGCACAACCAGTTGATGAAATTCAATGAGAAGGACGTGAAGCACAAGGGCGATTTCAAGAAGTTCACCAATAAAGTCGTGGCACATTACCCCGATGGCAGCCAGCGTACCATTTTCAATACGACTGAACCTTATTTGGTGGATAAGGAAATGGACGAATTGGTGGAATGGACGAACCGGGAATTGACCAACAAGGACTTCCATTCGCTTTTTGTCATCGGCGCTTTCGTTTATGAATTCCTGTCCATCCATCCTTTTCAGGATGGCAACGGAAGGTTGTCGAGGCTGCTGACTTCCTTGCTTTTGCTGCGGGAAGGCTATGATTTTGTGCAGTACATTTCTTTTGAACACATCATCGAGGCAAGAAAAACGGCTTACTACCGAGCGTTGATGGCTGGTCAGCAATTGCGTTCGACCGACCATGAAATCATTGGCGAATGGATGTCATTTTTCTTCAGTTGCCTGGAGGAACTGGTTCAAAAGCTGGATGAAAAATATACCCGCTACCTCAAAATCGGCGGCTACTTGAATGAGCGGCAGCGGCAACTGCTCGAATTGGTGCGGGAAAAAGGTGCGGTGCGTTTGCCTGATGCAGCCGTACAATTTTCTGAGGTTTCCGAGCGGACGCTCAAGCGGGATTTGCGGGTGTTGGAAAGTGAGTTGCTGATTGAGAAAGGAGGCAGGGGCAAGGCTATTGTGTACCGGGCAACGAAATAGCTCCAAAATCAAAAAGCCCCCACCAGCCAAAGCCAGCAGGGGCAATCCTAAGTCGTTTGGTGATTTGGTGGTTTGGTGATTTGGTGGTGGGACGTGCGACGGGCGACAACCACATCACCCCCGCCCCACACCCCTAAAACACCTCCGCCC
>CAZHLB010000527.1:0-833 GCA_964533005.1 uncultured Saprospiraceae bacterium | reverse complement strand
CCAAAGCCTGCTGGGTCAATCCTATGTCGTTTGTGGTTTGGGGTGTTTGTTCTTTTGGTTTTTGACGGCCCTCGGACCAAAAACAAAATCACCAACTCACCAAACCACTAAATCACATCCGAACCATCTTCCCCGTAGCCGTCTGCCTCGCCGTTTCCACTTGGTAAAACAGGATGCCAGATGCGCCCAGGTCTTTCTTGTTCAGCGTGATTTCGTGGTAGCCCTTCGAGTAATTTTCCGAAACCACCGTCAACACTTTTCCAGATAAATCATACACGGTCAAGGTCGCAGCGCCAGCTTCGGGCAGGTGGAAGCCAATCACCGTTTCCTCCCGGAAGGGGTTCGGGTTGTTTTGGTACAACTCGAAAGAAGCGGTGGAACTCGTGGCAACATTCGCATTCGCAGGGTCGGTGAACGCAAGGTTCACGCCGTGGAAATTCGTGCTGCTGCCGTTGTTTTGATAGGCTTCTGCCTTCATGCTTTGGAGAGCGATTTCGATGGCATCGCTCAGCGCCGTGTTTGTGTTTGCCTTGAAAATCAAGGTGAAAAGAACCGTGTTGTCGTCTGAAAGTGTGTTTTTTGAATTGTCCCAGCTGGTTGTGATGATGCCTTCGTCCACTCTTGTCAAGCCAAAATTGCCAGTAGAAAGATTTGCCAATGCGCCCGTTTCGATGTCTGCCAATTCGAGTGCCTGCGGGTTGAAACGCAAGGCGAACTGGTAGCCGAGGTGGTTGAAGTTTTTGGCTTTGAATGCTACCCGATAGGTCTGTCCAGCCAGGACGTTTTGGTCGTCAATTACAAAAGTCAATTCGCCATCCGAGGAGCGGTCGGCG
>CAZHLB010000526.1:0-5198 GCA_964533005.1 uncultured Saprospiraceae bacterium | reverse complement strand
TGGTGATTAGTGATTGGTGATTGGGACGTCCCAATCACCAATCACTAATCACCAATCACCAATCACCAATCACCGAACAATGACCACTTTTCTACTTGAAATATCCTACTTGATAGGCTCCCTCACCTTTGTCATTGGCTTGAAAAGGTTGAGCCACCCCGATACCGCACGGCGAGGCAACCTCATTGCGGCGGCAGGCATGGGGCTTGCCATCCTCGGCACGGTGCTTTTTCACGAGCACGACGGCGAACGCATCGGCAACATCCCCTGGATTTTGGGGGCAATGGCAGTTGGCACCGTCATCGGCTGGCTCATGGCAATGAAGGTAAAAATGACTTCCATGCCGGAGATGGTCTCGTTTTTCAACGGGATGGGCGGGGCTTGCGCAGCCATCATTTCCATTGTCGAGTTTCATTCGCACCCGGAAGGCGATGGGCTTTACCGGCTCATTGTATTCCTGGGCTTGGTGATTGGCAGCGTTTCGTTCAGCGGCAGCATGATTGCATTCGGCAAGCTGGCTGAAAAAATCAAAGACTTTTCTGCCCGCTGGCTCACCGTTTTCAACCTGGTTTTGCTGGCGGTCATTCTCATCGCAGTGGCGGTCGTGGTGGTCGCACCGGAGACCTTTGGCGGCTCGGCGCTTTGGATTTTGCTGGCGCTCAGTTTGGTGTACGGCGTGCTTTTCGTCATGCCAATCGGGGGTGCTGACATGCCTGTTGTGATTTCCTTGCTCAACTCTTTCACCGGCATGGCGGCTGCTTTCGGCGGCTTTTTGTACGGCAACCAGGTGATGCTCACGGGCGGTATTTTAGTCGGTTCGGCGGGTACGATTTTGACGATTTTGATGTGCAAGGCAATGAACCGCTCGCTGCTCAACGTCATCATTGGCAGCTTCGGCGGGGGCGGCGGGGCAGGCGCTCAGGCAGCGAAAGGCGACCAGCACGTGCGGGAAATCAGCCTCACCGATGCCGCCATTTTATGCTCCTATGCGAATAAAGTCAGTATCGTGCCCGGCTACGGTTTGGCGGTGGCGCAGGCGCAACACATTTGCCACGACCTGGAAAAACAATTGGAAAGCAAGGGCGTCGAAGTGAGCTACGCCATTCACCCGGTGGCTGGCAGGATGCCCGGGCACATGAACGTCTTGCTTGCCGAGGCAGACGTGCCTTATCCAAAGCTGATGGAAATGGAAGACGCCAATCCGCAAATGCCTTCGACTGACGTAGTCATCATCGTCGGCGCAAATGACGTGGTGAACCCCAGCGCCGAAGACGACCCCGGCAGCCCGATTTACGGCATGCCCGTCATCAAAGTATGGGACGCCAAAAATGTCATCGTGATGAAGCGGAGCATGCGCTCCGGCTACGCCGGCATCGAAAATCCGCTCTTCTTTCACAAGAAAACCAAGATGCTTTTTGGCGATGCGAAAGATACTTTGCAGAAGCTGGTGGCGGAGGTGAAGGAGTTGTGAGACCGGCTCGATGGCTGCAAAAAAGGGCGGCTCGCTTGGATGCGAGCCGCCCTTTTTCGTTTCAAAATCCCTCGTTTGACGTCTATATCAAAATGAAAAATTTGACTGCGAATTTATAGTTGCCAACATTTGCCAGACATGCACCGGACGTTCTTAGCCTGCCCGATGTAGTTGCCATTTCAACTCTTTTCTATGAGCAAAGCTGTCCAACCGTACGACCTCCTTTTCGGAGAAGTTTTTTCAAGACCCGCTGTCGTTGAAAAATTCGCCGCCAATTTCCTCCCGGCTGAAATCGTGCGTCGTTTGAAACTTGAAACGCTTCGCCTGGAGCCTACTTCTTACGTGCCGCCGGAACTGCGCAAGTTCTACGCAGACATGGTCTATAGTTGCCAATACGGCAAACACCGGGTGGAAATCAGCCTCATCAAAGAGCACAAAAGCTACCGCCCGAAGAAGCCTCACTTTCAAATTCTCGATTACATCCGGGAAAAATGGCGGCTTGACCGAAAAGCCAAAAAGAAGCCCACGCCCGTCATTTCCATCTTGTTTTATCACGGCAAAGAACCCTGGACTTACAAGTCCATGCGTCACTATGTCAAAGGCATGGACGACCTGCTGGCACGCTACAATCCATTGTTTGAGTTCATTTTAGTGGACTTGAGCAAATACTCCGATGAGTTCATTCTGCAATTGGAAGCCATGTTTCTGGTCAATGCCTTGCTGTTGCTCAAGCATAGTGGCGACAGCAGCTATATCCGGGAAAATTTCGAGCAGGTTTTTGTTTACTCAGAAGAGTATGAGAAGACTGACGAGGGAAAAAAATTCGTTGCCACGCTTCTTGTTTATATTGAAAGAACGACTGACATTAGTGCGAATGAAATCATCGAACTGTCAGGAAAATCATCAAAAATTAAAAACACGGTCATGAAATCATACGACGTCTGGGATATCGCAAGACAGGAAGGCAAGTTGGAAGGCAAGTTGGAAGGCAGGTTGGAAGCACTAAACGAGAAAGATTTGAAACTAATCCGCAAAGGCTGGGAGAAAAAACTCACACCTGAATTCATTGCCGAATTCGGCGACATCCCACTTAAAAAAGTAAAAGAGGTCATTGCAAAATTGGAGGCAGAAAAGCAGAATGGCTCCTTTAATTAGCCCAATCTTAGTTGTCTCATTTTGAAACAAAAAAGGGCGGCTCGCTTGGAAGTGAGCCGCTCTTTTTGATTCAAAACGGATGTCCAAACGCCAAATTCCACCGCACCCCACTCAGCCACCAATCTCCCCGAAACGGATTGATTTCATTCAAAACCAATCGCTCGCCTTGTGGCAAATAAGGCTTAGTCAGCGGCGCCGCCAAGTCGAGGCGAATGACGAAAAAGCCCAAATTCAGCCGCAAACCAACTCCGCCCGACGTCGCCAATTCCCGGTAAAAACGATTCAAACGAAAGGTCTCGCCCTCCAAATCGCTGCGGTCTTGCGTCAGCCAGATATTTCCAAAATCGAAGAAAGTAGCCACTTCCCAAAACCTGCCCAGCCGGTGGCGCAACTCCACGCTGCCTTCCAGCAGCAAATTTCCCGTATGGCTGGTGAGGAAAATACCGCCGTCGTTGGCGACCGTATCCGGCTCGGAACTGCCGGGCCCAATACTTCTCGGCGCAAATCCCCGCACGCTCGACGCCCCGCCAATCGTGTAAGAATTGGTCAACGGAATGAAGGAATTGGGCGTCAACGGGATGCCGAAAAAAAACGCCAGCCGCCCAGCCAGCACGGTGCGTTTGTTCAGTTGGAAATAATGCCGCACGTCCGATTCGGTGTAGAAATTGAGCGGGACAGGGATGGAAATACTGTCCTTTAATGCCTGCGGCAAAAAATATTGCCGGGTCTGAAATGCCAGCCGTTGCCGCATGAAACGGGTCAATTCATGGTCGGGCACGAAGCGGTTGTCGTAGGTAATCACGTAGCTGGGGCGGTATTCGATGGAGGTGGCAAGGTTGATAAACTCACCGGTCGTGTCTTGCGGAATTTGCGCCAGCAGCGCCGTTTTGAACTCCGGTGGGTTTGCCAAAACAAAATTGAAAGCCCCGCCAAACGGGTTGATTTCCTGCACCAGCGATGCCTGCCGGTTCTTTTTCCAGATAAAACCTGCCTCGCCGTAAACCTCGTTGAACGTCAGCCGCAAGTCGCCGTCTTCGCCCAAATCCAGATTGAACCACAAGCCTTCGTGGTTGACGGTGAATTTGGTGGCGGTCAATGATTCCTTCATCCGGCGATTGCTCAGGACGTTCCGGGGGACGATGAACTGCGCCTGAATTTTGCTGGCAAACAAGGTGCTGATTGGTAAATCTTCATCCGTCCCGGAAAATTGCAGGAAGCTGCCCTCGGTCGTCACCCGCAAGTTTTCGCCGCCCCGAAAAACGTTGCGATGCAGGTAAGTCAACTCGCCTTCCGCACCTGCGTACAGCCCCGGTGAAATAATGAGCGCCGGTCGCCACTCAATTTTTTGCGGCACGGAAGGCGTCAGGTAAACGTGCGCATCGAGCAAAGTATCAGCCACGCCGGACGGCTCGTAGCGGATGTTGACGAACTTGAAAAAGCTGAGATTGAGCAGCCGGAACAGCGTGTTTTGGTAGTTTTTTGTGGAATACAAATCCCCGCAGCGGATGCGCAGGTTGTCCACGATGAGGCTTTTTCGGAATTCGAGGGCGGTGTAAATGAATTGAATGCAACTGTCCTGCCCGTAAAATTCCCGCACCGGGTTGACAGGTTTCGCCGCCACGTCGTAGTCGGGATAGATGAAAATTTTGCCGATACGGTAGCGACGGCGCTCCTTTTCGCCCGCTTCGGGCTTGATGGTCAGGCGCAAATTTGCCTGCTCTTGCACGTCCATCGTGTCCGCTTCAAACAGGAAAAAATCAGGTGAAAAATAGTACCAGCCAGCGTTGCGCAGCGAGTCGGAAAGGCGTTGGCGCTCTGCCAGCAGGGTTTCCAATTGGTACAAATCACCTTGTTTTATCAGCGTTTCAGCTTTGTAAGCCTGCAATTTTCGGAGCATTAATTCCTGCTCGGAAAATAGCGCCGCCGAGTCCGTGATAGTCGGTGGCAACGAGTCGGTGGGCAAGGCAAGCGAGTCGCTTGGGTAGGTGACAACGCCAAATTTTTTCACCGGCTGGAACAGCGACACGGTGTAAATCGCTCTCACTTTTTTGTTCGTCCCTCGCAATTCAGCTTTCACGCCCAGCGCAAAAAAGCCATCGTTGTTGGCTCGCTCGACCAGCGCCTTTTTGTGCTGTTCGACGATGTTTTCATTGAAAAGCACCGGCTCTTTTCCCAAGGAATTGGCGATGCCGTCGCCGAAACCTTTGCCGTCCTCCGAGTGGAAAGTATTGTAAATCGAGACGCCGGGGCGCAACCAAAGCAAGTGTTTATTGGGTCGTGGCAAGGCGACGGCACGTTTCAGGTCGAGCTTCAAAGTGCCGAGTTCCCAGAATTTTTCGGGTTTTTGGATTTTGACTTTGGCGCGGGTGTACAGGCGTTCGCCTTCGGCGAGTTTGCCGGTGCCGGTGCAGGCGGCGAGGCAGGCGGCAAAAATTAGAAGGATGAGGTTGGTGGGTTTCATTTGAGAGAGGGGGATGATCGCGGAGCGCAGCCACCCCCCTGCCCCCCTCAAGGGGGGTTGATGCCGTTCTTTGATTTGCACCAAGAACTTGTTTCCTGGTGCAAATCAAAG
>CAZHLB010000525.1:0-5205 GCA_964533005.1 uncultured Saprospiraceae bacterium | reverse complement strand
CCGAAGCCGTCGGTCGTCGAAGAAAAAATCGAACAGCCCGCAGCACCTGCCGCAGAGCCAGTGGTGGAAAAGCCACAAACCGATTTGACCGTCGTGGGCAAAATCGCTTCGGACAAAGATGGGATGTCCGTGCGGGAGGAAGTACGCGAGGAAAAACCAGCGCCCGCTCCAGCAGAAATACCGGCAGAAAAACCCGCCGAAAAACCGGTAGAAATCGAACAAGCGTTGCCTCCGCAAGAAAAGCCAGCCGAAAAACCCGTTGAAAAACCAGTAGAAAAAGTCGTTGAACAGCCCGCGGAAAAGCCTGTCGAAGTGGTGGCTGAAAAGCCCGCCGAAATGCCTGCCGAAGCGCCACCGCCTGCCAAACCTGCCGAAGCGCCCGCTCCTTCCGACACTCACGAAAGGCAAAAAAGCCGTCCGGAAAAGCACCGGGAGACGCCTGCCCCGAAGGAGGAGAAACCTCATCCTGCGCCTGTCGAAGATAAAACAGATGAACTTGCCGGTGCAGAAACCCCGGAAGACGACCTTTATCGCGCAGCAACGCCTGAATTGAGAGGCTTGAAAATCCTCGGCAAAATTGACCTCGAGCGTCGCCAGGAGCCAGCCAAAGGCAAGAAAAAAGACACCCGGGGCAGTGCCCCAGGCAGAGACAACAGAGGTGAACGTACTGGCGAACGCGGCGAAAGAACCGACCGAAGTGAAAGGAGTGGCGAAAGAACAGAAAGGGGCGATAGACAAGGTCAAGGTCAACGCCCAAGCGACAGACCCGGCGATAGGCAAGGTCAACGACCAGGCGACAGACCCGGTGAAAGACAAGGTCAACGCCCTGGCGACAGACCTGGTGAAAGACAAGGTCAACGAATTGGCGACAGACCCGGTGAAAGACAAGGTCAACGACCTGGCGACAGACCCGGTGAAAGGCAAGGTCAACGCCCTGGTGACAGACCCGGCGACAGAAACGCAGCCCCAGCCCCAAGAGGTTCGGACGACGGCCGTCCAAAACCCGTCGCATCCTCCGACGACCAAGACCAGCACAGGCGCAAGCGCAAACGGCGCAAGATGGAAGGCTCTACAGTTACGCAGCAATCCATAGCACAAATTGCCACCGGCGCAAGAAGGCGACCCGGCGGCAGAGAACCAGCCGTCACTGGCAGGGAGGTCAGCGCTCAAATCCGCCAAACGATGGCGACCATGTCTGGCGCAGGCAAAAAAAGAGGTCAGAAAATGCGCCGGGAAAAGCGCGAGCGGATGCGCGAGCGCCAGGAAGCGATGGACATGGAGGGCAGCGACAAGCTGCAAGTAACCGAGTTCGTCACCGTGCAGGAATTGGCAAACATGATGGATGTACCTGCCACCAAAATCATCACCACCTGCATGAGCCTCGGTGTTTTTGTTTCCATCAACCAGCGCCTCGATGCGGAATTGATTGAACTGGTGGCGAGCGAGTTTGACTACGAAGTTGAATTTATCAGCGTCGAAGAGCAGACCGATGTAGAAGAAGACGAATCGGACGCACCCGAAGACCTCCTGCCCCGTGCCCCAATTGTCACAGTCATGGGTCACGTTGACCACGGCAAAACTTCCTTGCTCGACTACATCCGCAAGGCAAACGTCGTAGCAGGTGAGGCGGGAGGTATTACGCAGCACATCGGCGCTTACGAAGTGGTTGCCGACGGAAGAAAAATCACCTTCCTCGACACGCCGGGTCACGAAGCCTTCACCGCCATGCGGGCAAGGGGCGCTAAAGTGACAGACATCGCCATCATTGTCATCGCCGCCGACGACAACGTGATGCCACAAACTCGTGAGGCAATTAGCCACGCTCAAGCAGCAGGCGTCCCGATGGTTTTTGCCATCAACAAAGTGGACAAAGCTGGCGCTCAACCGGAAAAAATCAAGCAGGAACTTGCCAGCATGAACCTGCTCGTCGAAGACTGGGGAGGCACTTATCAGTCGCAGGACATCTCCGCAAAGCAAGGTGACGGCGTCAATGATTTGCTCGAAAAAGTGCTGCTCGTCGCGGAGATGCAAGAGTTGAAAGCTAACCCCGAACGCTTCGCCATCGGCAGCATCATCGAAGCTTCGCTCGACAAAGGCAAAGGCTACATAGCCAAAGTGTTGGTACAAACTGGCACCCTGAACGTTGGCGACGTCGTCGTAGCAGGCGAATTTTCCGGCAAGGTCAAAGCCATGTTCAACGAAAAAGGCGAGCGGGTGAAAGAAGCGGGCCCCTCGACCCCCGTCCTCGTGCTCGGCTTGAACGGTGCACCGCAAGCAGGTGAAAAAATCAAGGCGATGGAAGACGAGTATGAAGCTCGCCAACTCGCCTCGAAGCGCGCTCAAATCAACCGGGAGTTGACCACCCGCTCAACCAAGCGCATCAGCCTCGACGAAATTGGTCGCCGCCTCGCCCTCGGCAATTTCAAAGAGCTGAACCTCATCGTCAAAGGCGACGTGGATGGCTCGGTGGAGGCGCTTTCCGATTCGCTCATCAAGTTGTCCATCGAAAAAGTGCAGGTCAACGTCATCCACCGGGCGGTGGGTCAGATTGTCGAATCCGACGTTTTGCTTGCTTCGGCGTCCGACGCCATCATCATTGGCTTCCAGGTTCGCCCCTCGACCAACTCCCGCAAACTGGCGGAGCGGGAAGGCGTGGAAATCAAGCTCTACTCCATTATTTACGAGGCAATTGACGAAGTCAAGATGGCAATCGAAGGCTTGCTCGAACCGACCAAAGAGGAGAAAATCATCTGCAACATTGAAGTGCAACAGATTTTTCACATGAGCAAAATCGGCACCATCGCAGGCTGCCGGGTGCTGGACGGCAAAATCTCCCGCAACACCAGCATCCGGGTCATTCGAGATGGCATCGTCATCTACCCGGTGAAGGAGGGCGGCGCTGCGCAACTTGCCTCGCTCAAGCACTTGAAGGACGACGTAAAGGAGGTGAAATCCGGCATGGAGTGTGGCTTGACCATCAAGAATTTCAACGACATCAAGATAGGCGACATCATCGAAGGTTTCGAGGTGACGGAGGTGAAGGCGAAGTATGGTTGATGATTGCCCGTCAGGGAAAGATATTTTGCAGGGCAGTTCGCAGGGGCGGGCTGCCCTGCGCTGTTTAAAAGAGGGACGGGAGAAAAAATCTCCCCCATCCTTCCAATCTTTTATCCAAAAGGGCGGTGGTCAATGGCTATGCCACCGATGCAAGTCGTTGTTTTTCAGCAAAATGGAAAAAGGAAAGGTAAGAATGGAATGTGCGGCTTTGGACGGGGGTGTTCGCAAACGGACGGGCGAAAAGCTGACAGGTGGAAAATTTCTGAAAGAAATTTTCCACCTGTCTCCCGATAGCAATCGGGATTAGGCTCAAAATTTCATCAACCTGCCTTCCCAACTCCCCTTTTCGCAGGTGATTTTGTAAAAATATACGCCAGCCGTCGCCCCGGCGAGTGAGGCAGTTTGGCGCTCTCCCTGGTTTACGTTGAAAATTTCCCGCTTCAGCAGCCGTCCCTTCGAGTCAAAAATTTCAAGTCTGCTTTCGCCGCAAGGCACGTTCAACTCGAATGAAACTGCCTCCTCGAAAGGGTTGGGAAAGACTTTTACCATCTCATTTTCAGGTGATTGCACGTCCTCATTATTCAAAGCCAGCGCCGCTTGCACCGCCGCCAGTGCATCCACCCTGCCGAAGCCGTAAATGTTATTCGGAACCACCTCGCCGGGAACGCTGCCGCAGTCAGTCGTGTCCGTTTTTGGCACTGCCGTTTGCTCGATGATAGTCTCGATGGTTTCCACTTCGCCCGCCAGGTCAGGATTGGCGGAAAGAAGCAGGGCAACCAAACCTGCCACGTGGGGCCCCGCCATGCTCGTGCCGCTGAAATGTGCATAATTGCCGCCCGGCACCGACGAACGAACGCCCACGCCGGGTGCGCTCACATTCGGTTTGAGGCGGTTGCTCGCATCCACAAGCACGGGCCCCCGGCTGCTGAAACCTGCGATGGTATCGTTTTGAGCGGTTGCGCCAATGGTGAAACTGTTTTCAAAAATGGCGGCAGGCGTATTGATGCTGCCGCAACCTTGTCCACCGCTGTTGCCTGCGCTGACCACGACCACGATGCCGGAGGCTTTGACGTTGCTCACCACCATTTCCATCAAGGCAAAATTGGAAGAGTTGCAGCCTTCGATGGGCGGGCAACTCCAGGAATTGTTGATGACGTGCGGTGCTTTCGACGGGTCGGGATTGGCATTCGCAAGGTCGGTCGGGGCGATGAACCACTCGAAACATTCGATGTAAGTCGCCGGGCTGCCCCAGCCACGTTCCATGTTGCGGCAGCCACACCATTTTGCGTCAGGGGCGACGCCAATCATATTGTCGCCATCTGAGCCGACCATCGTGCCCATCGTGTGCGTTCCGTGACTATTGTCGTCGCAAGGCTCGGTCACATTCAAGCCGCAGGGATTGAGTGAATCGGCGTTGAGCGGGTTGATTTCGTGAATGGCGTCGTGCCAGTTGTAGTCGTGGTCAACGGTGTCAGTGGCGGCATTGTAGCCCCGGTATTTGTTTTTCAACGCAGGGTGAAACCATTGATAACCAGTGTCTTCGCCGCCTACGACGATGCCTTGCCCGGTGTAACCCATTGCCCAGACGTCGTCGGCGTTTATCATGCTTATGCCCCATTCGATGGCATCGGGTCCCCGGTTGCCGCCGGTATTTTCAGCCACCGGGTCTTCGGTTCGCATCGGGTAGTTGCCTTGGATTTCCCGCACGGCAGGCAGTTCTGCGATTTTTTTCAAGAGCGTCAAATCGCCTTTTGCGAAAATGGCATTCACGATGAAAAACGGCTTGAAAGTCGCCCCATCTGCCTGCAAAACCTGCACGACCGGGACTTGCGATTGCTTCGCAGTTTGGTGCAGGCGCTCAAAAACGAAGCTGCCTTTTTCCGTTTTGCCATGAATATTTCGGGCGGCGCTCAGGTCGGCTTGTTCGTGCAGCAAAATGAGGAACTCCACCTGTTCGCCACGCTCGGCGAGGGCGAGGAGGTCGGGGTCAATTTTGTCTTGCCAGTTGTCAGTCAAAGGATTGCGCCAGGCGGCGAGGGTAAAAAGTGCCAGGGCAAAAAGTGGAGCGGAGAAGTATTTCATCGAAAGAAGTTTAGGTCTATGACAATTCTTGTGGGACGCGAGGAGGATGGGAACGCGGATGACGCG